>NZ_JAPVZA010000007.1:0-97936 GCF_041432115.1 Streptococcus sp. 27098_8_12 | reverse complement strand
TATTTTTTACCAAAAAAAAGAGCCATCGGCTCTTTTTTAATTATTCTTCTGTCACAAATTGACTGAGGACACCGTTGACAAATCGTGAAGAGGTTTCATCTGAAAAGGCCTTGGCCAATTCCACCGCTTCATTGACTGCGACGATCTGTGGTGTATCAAACTCTGTCATTTCGTAAATTCCCAGACGAAGGATGTTTTTCTCTACCAAGGTCAAGCGCTCAACAGTCCAGCCGGTTTTCAAATGTTGACCGATTTGCTGGTCCAGTTGATCTTTGGATTGGTAGACACCCGTCACGAGATTCATGAGAAAGGCAGGAAGATCGACTTCTTTGTCTTCTGCTAGGTCCTTATCATGTAGATAAGCAAAACGACAAGCTTCAACAATGTCTCCATCGTATTCCAAGGCCATCAAGGCTTGGAAGGCGCGCTCACGCAAATCTCGACGTGATTCTAATAAAATTTCATCAGTCATTGAGGAAGTCCTCATTAAACAAATCTTTCAAGTCTGGTTTTGGAGATTTTTCCGTTGCGATACCAACAACGTGAATGTTGACAGCATCCAAGGTTACATCTGCCATATCATAAACTGCAGACTTGACCGCTTTTTGAATGGCTACAGCGACAGATGGTACAGCCACTCCGTATTCTAAATAGAGATAGATGTCTACTGAAACTTGACCATCTTCTTCTGTATGAAGGTAGACGCCACGTCCAAGGGAGCGTTTGGATAAGCTATCTGAAACACTCTTGTTTTCAAGCGAATAGACACCCTCTACTTTTGCTGTCGCAATCGCAATAATTTTTTCTAATACACGTGGTGCAATAACGATGTCACCAAATTGTTCAGTTGCCATAGAAGTTCCTTTCTATTTGACACCCTGAGATGTCTCTTATGCACGAGAAACGTAAGTTCCTTCAGTAGTGTTAATGACCAATTTTTGTCCAGCTTCGATGAAGTCAGGAACGTTTACGACCAAACCAGTTTCCATTGTAGCAGGTTTACCAGAACCAGTCACTGTAGCACCTTTGATAGATGGTTGAGTTTCTGCAACAGTTAATTCAACAGTTGTAGGAACTGTTACACCGATTACTTCGCTTCCGTAGAATTGAATTTTTACTTCTGAGTTTTCAAGGATGTAAAGCAATTCTTGTTCTACGTTCACAACTGGAATTTCATATTGGTCATATGTTTCCGTGTTCATGAAGTAGGCTGTATCATCCATTTTGTACAAGTATTGAGCTGGAACAGTTTCGATAATCGCTTGTTCAAATTTTTCTTCTGGACGGTAGCTAGTATCAAATGTTGAACCAGTACGGACATCACGCAATTTCATACGCATGATAGTGTTTCCTTTACCTGGTTTGTGGTGGCTAGCTTCCAAAACGCGGATCAATTTTCCGTCAGCTGTTTCAAAAGTCATACCAGCTTTCAATTTACTTGCTTCGATCATGTTTTATTACCTCTTTTTTAAAAATAGATTACTCTTTATTGTAACACACTATTTGATTTTTCTCAAACAGCAATTTTCTCTTTTTAGGAAGGCTAGAAGGCGGAGAGAGATTGTAGGAACGAGTCCTTAGAATCTCTACATTTCCACCACCAGCTTCACAATTCCTTATTGGTCTACAGGCACAATATTGCCATCAGCATCTTTGGTGACATGGACATATTTTCCATCTACTTCAATGTAGAAGGTATGAGGCTTGTCTTGAGCTGGAGAGGCTTGCTTTTGAAGGTCATTGCCAAGTGCTTGACCCAAGTTCATCCCCATAATCATGTTCATGCCATTGCCACCTTCATTTTTAGCAGCTGCGACCAAGGCCTCATTGCGAGCACGACGCTCTTCGATTTCAATGGTATTGTACTTCATCGCTGCCAATTCACTGTCCAGTTTATTGACCTTGGCCATACTGTCTGCATCGTAGCTCAAATCTTCGATGAGGACATTGGTTAATTCGATACCATATAATTCTGTCCACGTTTTGTTGACTTCGCGTTTTGCAACTTCATTGAAGACATCTTGGTCCGCATTGATATTGTAGATGTCTGCCTTATTTTCAGCCGTATATTTTGAAATGGCCACTGCAATTTTTGGTGCTAGATTTTGGCGCAAGGTTCCCTGAGCCACATCTTCCAAGGTAAATGGCTTATCTGCAGTGATTTGACGACTGACTGCACTGATGTAAAAGAGTACAGGATCTGCCACTTTAACATCATAAAGACCATAAAAACGAATGCTAAGAAGTTGTTGGTAACGGTCGCTAAAGTACTCAACTGGATTTTGAGTGCCAAATTTATTTCCTGTAAAAGGTTGCATCCGCACAAAAATAATTTCTTGTTGGGTGACCACTTGGCCTCCAAATGAGAAACGATTCTTGAACTGATCCCACGTTCCTTTCACACCACCCTTTTCAAACAACCAGGCATTTTCACCGGCTTGCCATTCGTGACTCCCTGCTTCTAGAAGGTCTCCTAGAAACGTTCCATTATTGACCAAGAGAGCAACATAGCCTTGGGGAACAATGACAACAGAGCCATCTGTCAATAGACCCGTATTTTGGTTGCTCTGACGAGAGCGCCCATCTGGATCTTTGGTCAAGAGCTGTCCCTTAATGGCCAAAGCTGTTGCTGGAACAGCTTCCGGCAAGGTAATGGCTTCCTTAAATTTACTATCTTGAAAACTTGAAATGCCCGCTGAAAGGGCTGCTTTAATAAATCCCATACATTCTCCTATCTGTAGAATTCAATTTCATCCACAACTTCGTAGACATCCAACACCCAATCTTTTGGATTGTGCTTCAAGGATGCTTGGCAATATTCACACTTGTCGATTGAATCGATCGTTAGTGGCGCACCACAGTTCGGACAGTGATCACTAACGACTTCTGAATTCTTAATGATCTCTGTCTGGGCTCCATGTTCACGGAGGAAGACCATGCGGTAAACGGTAAAGAGATCTTTGGTTGGATCCCCTTCGATCACACGACCCGTTTCATCATTTCGAATGTAATCTCTCATCGTCGAAGACAGAATGACTTCAATGCGGTCATTGCCTTCTGGATTTTCGATAAAGTCTTTGATCTTCGAATCTTCCACACATACGCGCTCTAGAACATTGGTTGTTTTGGCACGAATATGCTCTTGTAACTGCGTCAAGTGCTGCTCATAAAGACTCGTACTTTCTAAGTTCCGCACAGAATTCCAATCTTTTTCTGTCCAGGCAGACTGCAATTGAAGATAAACCAGCTTAACTTGCGACAAGAAGCGGTCTTCATCAAACATTGGATCCAGTTTACGGATGCGGCGAATCGCTTCATAGTTGTTCTCAATTGGTCGACCCGCCCGTTCTTCGGTTGTCCGTTTTGGACCACTATTTGAATAGGACGAATCATCACTCTCATTAGCCTCTTTTGCAATATTATAGACAAATCCAATCAATCCAATGATGGCGACAACTGCTACCGCCCCACCAGAGTCTGATCCAGAACTAGAACTGTAGCTACTGGATCCACCAGACCAGCTACTGCCACCAGACCAGCTACTTCCCCCTCCAGACCAGCTACTACCACCACCACCGCCAGAATGAATAGTGCTACTACCACCACTATGCGTATTGCCGACACCAGCATGAGCAGAAGGAGCAAATGCAAATAGAAGGGCTACTAGAAGAATTCCCAATACTAAAATTCGTTTTTTCATAGGCCTCATTTCTTATCTTTGTTTGTTACACAGGGGTTAAGAAAATACTGTCTATTTTATAGGACAATCAATTCTTTAGGAGCAAGAGTCAAGACTTCACAGCCAGTTTCTGTAATCAAGAGGTCATCTTCGATCCGCACGCCAGAGAGACCTTCGATATAAATACCTGGCTCATCTGTTAAGACCATACCTGCTTGAATCGCTTCTTTAGACGTTTGGCTGAAGTATGGTTCTTCGTGGATATCTAGCCCAATTCCATGACCGATTCCATGAGTAAAGTATTGACCATAGCCGGCTGCCTCGATCACATCACGTGGGATTTTATCAAAATCACGGAAGCCAAGTCCATCTTTAGCAGCATCAATCAAGGCTTGATTGGCTTTCAAAACGGTTTCGTAAATCTCTCTTTCCTTGTCGCTGACATGTCCTGCATAGATTGTCCGTGTCATATCGCTAACATAGTGATTATACAAGCAACCAAAATCAAGGGTCAAGGCATCTCCTGCTGAAATGACCCGATCACTTGGAGTCGCATGAGGCATGGCAGAGCGTTCACCAGCTGCTGAGATAATATCAAAAGATACACCAGAAGCTCCTAACTCCCGCATTCTAAAATCTAGGAAAGTCGCTGCTTCCAACTCTGTCGTTTTCCCTACCTTGATATAGTCTAAAATATCATGGAAGGCTTGGTCAGAGATGCTACAAGCTTTTTTAATCGCCGCAATCTCGGTCTCATCTTTAATCAAGCGCAATTCCATGACAAAGTTCGCTAGGGATTGAAGGCTAATACCACTGAAAACAGAAGCCATGCGGGCATGGTAGGCCACCGTCACTTCATCCTCAAAACCAAGTTCTTTGATTCCAAGGTCCTTAACGATCTCTGCAGCTGCAGTCAACTCATCGCGGGTTTCCACAATCTCTACAAAGGGGAAACAAGTCGCATGGGCATGGATGGTGTAGCGCGAATCTGTAAAGAGTACCACGCGTTCTTCTGTCACCAAAGCGGTCCCGTTTGAACCCCAGAAATTGGTTAAATAATAAACATTTTTCAAATTGTTAATCAATACCGCTTTGAGGTTTTGGGCTTTCATTTTGTTTCTTAAGTTGCTGATCCGTTGATTCATTGTAATTTTCCTTTCAAATATTGTCCTGTGTAGCTAGCAGGATTTGCTGCTACTTCTTCTGGTGTTCCGGTCGCAATAATGGTTCCACCACCGACACCGCCTTCTGGTCCTAAATCGATGATATGATCTGCTGTCTTAATAACATCTAAATTGTGCTCAATCACAAGGACTGTATTGCCATCATCCACAAAACGCTCTAAGACTTTGATCAAACGAGAAATGTCTTCGGTATGGAGTCCGGTCGTTGGTTCATCCAAGATATAGAAGGATTTTCCTGTAGAGCGCTTGTGCAATTCAGAAGCCAACTTCATCCGTTGCGCCTCCCCACCTGAAAGAGTAGTCGCTGGTTGGCCTAGTGTTACATAGCCCAAGCCCACATCTTGGATGGTCTTGAGTTTGCGTTCAATTTTTGGAATGTGCTTGAAGAATTCAACTGCCTTGTTGACCGTCATATCCAGCACTTCTGCAATATTTTTTTCCTTGTAGTGGACTTCAAGGGTCTCACTATTGTAACGACGTCCATGGCAGACCTCACAAGGAACGAAGACATCTGGCAAGAAGTGCATTTCAATCTTGATGATCCCATCTCCTGAGCAGGCTTCACAACGCCCGCCCTTGACATTGAAACTAAAGCGGCCTTTTTTATAGCCCCGAATTTTGGCTTCATTGGTCTGAGCAAAGAGATCACGAATGTCATCGAAGACGCCTGTATAGGTCGCTGGATTGGAACGAGGAGTCCGGCCAATCGGGCTTTGATCAATGTCGATCAAGCGATCGATATGCTCAATCCCCTGAATGGTCTTGTATTTCCCTGGTTTTTCCGAATTGCGGTTGAGCTTTTGAGCGATGGCTTTTTTCAAGATGCCATTAATCAAGGTCGATTTCCCAGAACCGGAAACTCCAGTGACTGCGATAAATTTGCCCAGAGGAAAGCGCGCTGTGATGTCTTGTAAGTTATTCTCACTGGCTCCTGTTATTTCAATAGAGCGACCATTCCCCGAACGGCGCTCTGTCGGAACCGGAATCTTGCGCTTGCCGGACAAATACTGGCCAGTGATGGATTTGCTGTTGCGTGCTACCTGCTTTGGAGTTCCTGCTGCAACGATCTCTCCCCCAAAGACACCGGCACCTGGGCCGACGTCGATCAGGTAGTCTGCCTCTCTCATGGTATCTTCATCATGTTCGACGACGATCAAGGTGTTGCCTAAATCGCGCATCTTCTTGAGACTGGCGATCAGGCGGTCATTGTCCCTTTGGTGGAGGCCGATAGACGGCTCATCCAAGATGTAAAGGACACCAGAGAGGTTGGAACCGATCTGGGTTGCCAAGCGAATGCGCTGGCTTTCTCCACCTGATAAGGTCCCAGCAGATCGTGACAAGGTCAAGTAATTGAGCCCCACATTGTTTAAGAAGGTCAAGCGATCCTTGATCTCTTTTAGGATCGGTCTTGCAATCGTAGCTTCATTGTCTGTTAAGATCAACTGATCTACGGCTTTTAAGTGGTCCGCAATCGATAGATCTGACACTTCCCCGATATGCATCCCCTTCTCCCCGCCGACACGAACAGAAAGAGCCTGGTCATTGAGGCGGTAGCCATGGCAGGTCGCACAGGTCAATTCGTTCATATAAGAGCGCATTTGATTACGGGTGAAATCACTATTGGTCTCACGGAAACGACGGTGAATGTTGTTTACGACCCCTTCAAAAGGAATTTCGATATCCCGAACTCCACCAAACTCATTTTCATAGTGGAAGTGGAATTCCTTCCCGTTTGAACCATAGAGGACCAAGTCCTTTTCTTCTTGAGAAAGATCGGAAAAAGGTCGGTCCATATCAACGCCAAAATGGATCATGGCCTGCTCCAACATCTGTGGATAGTAGTTGGAAGAGATAGGATTCCAAGGAGCGAGTGCTCCTTCGCGAAGGGTTAAGCGATCATCTGGCACCACCAAATCCAAGTCCACCTCTAGCTTAATCCCCAGCCCATCACAATCTGGACAAGATCCGAAAGGCGCATTGAAAGAAAAGAGGCGGGGCTCTAATTCAGGAACGGTAAAGCCACAGACTGGACAAGCATAATGCTCAGAAAAGAGCAATTCCTTGCCATCCATGGTATCAATCACCACATAACCATCCGCAATCCGAAGAGCTGCTTCAATCGAATCAAAGAGCCGCGAGCGGATGCCCTCTTTGATCACGATTCGGTCCACTACTACTTCAATCGTGTGCTGCTTGCTTTTAGACAGTTCTGGAACCTCTGTCACATCATAGATCTCACCATCGACCCTCACCCGGACATAGCCGTCTTTTTGCACCTTTTCAATGATATTCTTGTGCTGGCCTTTTTTCTTGCGAATAATGGGGGCTAGAATTTGCAGGCGTTGGCGCTCTGGTAATTCCAAGACTTGATCGACAATTTGCTCAACCGAAGAAGCTGTAATTGCTCCATGCCCATTGATACAATAAGGCGTCCCTACACGTGCATAGAGCAAGCGCAAGTAGTCATTGATCTCTGTTGCCGTCCCTACTGTAGAACGGGGGTTTTTACTGGTCGTTTTTTGGTCGATGGAAATAGCTGGACTCAAGCCGTCAATGGAGTCCACATCTGGTTTTTCCATATTTCCCAAGAACTGCCGGGCATAGGCCGATAAGCTCTCCACATAGCGGCGCTGGCCTTCTGCATAGAGGGTATCAAAGGCCAGACTGGACTTTCCAGAACCAGACAACCCCGTCACCACGACTAATTTGTCCCGTGGAATTTCCACGTCTATATTTTTTAAATTATGGGCGCGTGCCCCATGAATGACAATTTTATCTTGCATGTTCTTACTCTAATCACCTTTTTGTTAACCTCCATTATAACAAATTTTTTAGTATTCTTTTATCCAAAACCGTCCTTTTTCTGATATAATGTTAAGGTGTAAAAAAACAAGGGGAGGCACCATGAAACAGGTCTTTTTATCGACAACGACTGAATTTAAAGAAATAGAGACGCTGGAACCCGGTAGCTGGATCAACCTTGTTAACCCTTCTCAAAGTGAATCGATGGAAATCGCCTCTGCTTTTAATATCGATATTGCAGACTTGCGGGCACCACTCGATGCGGAAGAAATGTCCCGTATGACCATCGAAGATGAGTATACCTTGATCATCGTCGACGTTCCCATCAAGGAAGAGCGGAACAATCAGACCTACTACGTGACGATTCCGCTAGGAATTATCCTGACAGAAGAGGCTATTATCACGACTTGCTTGGAGAAATTACCACTTCTCGATATCTTTATCAACCGACGCTTGCGGAATTTCTATACCTTTATGCGGTCGCGCTTTATCTTTCAGATCCTCTATCGCAACGCTGAACTCTACTTGTCTGCGCTTCGTACCCTGGATCGCAAAAGCGAACAGATTGAAAGCCAATTGCACAAATCAACGCGTAATGAAGAGCTGATTGAGTTGATGGAGTTGGAAAAAACCATCGTCTACTTTAAGGCCTCTCTGAAAACCAATGAGCGCGTGATCAAGAAATTGACCAGTGCCACTAGTAACATCAAGAAATACCTAGAAGACGAGGATCTGTTGGAAGATACCTTGATCGAAACCCAGCAGGCCATCGAGATGGCAGATATTTATGGAAATATCCTGCACTCCATGACCGATACCTTCGCATCGATCATCTCCAACAACCAGAACAACATCATGAAGACCCTGGCTCTCGTCACCATTGTCATGTCCATTCCGACCATGATCTTTTCGGCCTACGGGATGAACTTCAAGGACAATGAGCTTCCGCTCAATGGCGAACCCCATGCCTTCTGGCTGATTATTTTCATCGCCTTTGCCCTGACCGGTTCTCTCGTCGTCTACCTCATCCATAAAAAATGGTTCTAACCAAACTTGTACATCAAAGGAGTAACTATGTCTCACACCGACCTTCATCAACTTAGTAAGAAAAATCAAGAATTTATCCGGATCGCCAAACACCAATTGCTTGAAAACGGAAAGACAGAGGAAGAAGCAGAAAGCCTCATCCAAGAAATTCTTCCCGCTATCCATGAAAACCAAGGAAAAGGAATTCCGGCACGGACCCTTTTTGGTGCTCCAACTGTTTGGGCGAATTCTTTCAGCGAGAAAGAACGCTATGAAAAAGAGCATCCGAAATTAAACGATGCTCCGTCTCTCATGATTTTGGATTCCTTCCTCTTTATCTTTGGTGTTTTTGCTGCGATTAGCGCCTTTATGAACTTGGTCGCACCGCGTCGTACTGGCTATGGGTTGATCACCTTGATTCTTGGAAGTTTGACAGGGGCCCTGCTCTTGTATCTCATGTACTACTTCTTCTATCAGTATATGGATGGCACAAAAGATCGCAGTGAGCGTCCTTCTCTTTGGAAATCCATGCCGATTCTTGTTGGAGTCATGTTCCTTTGGGTCATTGTCTTGTCCTTTACTTCCTTACTCCCACAGGTTCTCAACCCAACTATTCCAGATGTCCTCGCCATCGTTTTAGGAGCTTTAGCACTTGTCCTTCGCTTCTACCTTAAGAAACGCTTTAATATTAAAAGTTCGAGCACAGCACCCGCAACTCGACGCTAAAAAGAAACGGATGAAGTTTTCATCCGTTTTTGTTTTACTGTATTTCCCTGTTCAACCTTTTTGAAAAATATAGGACTAAGTCATCATTGTTTTCACAAGAACTGTAAGGGGCCAAGGGCTGATCCCTAAACCAAACTCCAGATCCATCTGGGATATAGCCCCGTTTGACATACAGTCTTTGAGCTGGGCCATAACCCGAGTGTAAACCAACCCCTAAAGTAACAATCTCTGATAGTAGCCGGACTCTTTTTTCTGCCTCCTCTAAGAGTTGATTCCCAATCCCTCGATTTCTAAATGGTTCAAAAACATTAAAATCAGATAGTTCAGGATAGACTCCCACGAAAGGGCCGTGCTTGGCAGCAGGCAATATAGTGATATAGCCTGCCACAAATCCATCCGACTCAGCTACTAATACGTCCCTCTCTCTATTCTCCTGCTCCTGAAAATAGCTAGTCAAGATATCCTCTCTACCCGGCCACCCTTGGTGGATAAAAGCTTGAGAGATGTGCTCAATATCTGCCTTTATCATCCTCCTGATGATTACACCTTCCTTCATAGTTCCCTCCTTGATACCTTTCTCCCCTCATTATAGCATAATCAGAGCTTGGGAAAGGTCAAAGAGCTTCACACGGACCTAACACACTATCACATTTCTATGCTCGCAAAAAAAGATCCAAAGGGTCTGAAAAAGAGGTCCACTGGACCTCAACTCGCTCTTACATTTCCACGCTCATGAAAAAAAGACCCGTTAGGGTCTTACTCGCTTTTTTTATTTTCAAGCTCGTGAAAAAAAGACCCGTTAGGGTCTTACTCGCTTTTTTTATTTTCAAGCTCGTGAAAAAGAGGTCCACTGGACCTCTTTTTTAATCTTCGTTTACGAAAGGCATCAAAGCCATTACGCGAGCGCGTTTGATAGCTGTTGTTACTTTACGTTGGTTCTTCGCTGAAGTTCCAGTTACACGACGAGGAAGGATTTTCCCACGTTCTGAAACGAAACGGCTAAGAAGCTCAGTATCTTTGTAATCGACATATTCGATTTTGTTTGCTGCGATGTAATCAACTTTTTTACGGCGTTTGAATCCGCCACGACGTTGTTGAGCCATGTTTAATTCTCCTTTATAGTTTTAATTCGTTAAACCCATTCTTAGAATGGAAGATCGTCGTCTGAGATATCCATTGGATTAGCTCCAAATGGATTTTCTTCACGACCAAAGTTTGGCGCTGCATTGCTTGGTTCAGATCCACCAAAGCTTGGGGTTGCATTTCCAGCAAAACCACCGTTGCCTGATGAATAGCCACCACCTGCATGCCCTTCGCGTGCTGCACGGCTTTCCAATAGTTGGAAGCTGTCTGCTACGACTTCAGTGACATAAACACGTTGACCTTGCTGGTTTTCGTAATTACGTGTTTGAATGCGACCGGTAATCCCAATCAAAGCACCTTTCTTAGCCCAGTTGGCTAAGTTTTCTGCTTGCTGACGCCAGATCACACAGTTGATGAAATCGGCTTCGCGCTCTCCATTTTGACTCTTGAAGTTGCGGTTGACAGCTAGGCTGAAAGTAGCAACTGCTTGATTGCTTGGAGTGTAGCGAAGTTCAGCATCACGGGTCATACGACCGACAAGTACAACATTGTTAATCATAAGTCACCTCTGATGATTTCTTACGCGTCAACTTTTACGATCATGTGACGAAGAATGTCACCGTTGATTTTTGAAAGACGGTCGAACTCGTTAAGAGCTACAGCGTCGTTCGCTTCAACGTTTACGATGTGGTAAAGTCCTTCACGGAAATCTTGGATTTCGTATGCAAGACGACGTTTTTCCCAATCTTTTGATTCAACAACAGTTGCACCGTTGTCAGTCAAGATAGAATCGAAACGTGCTACCAAAGCGTTTTTAGCTTCTTCTTCAATGTTTGGACGAATAATATAAAGAATTTCGTATTTAGCCATTGATAATGTTCCTCCTTTTGGACTAATGACCCCCTGTCTTTGCAAGGGGTAAGTGAGGTTTACTCACAAGAAACTATTATACCAGACTTTTCGAACAAAGGCAAGAATTATCTTTAGGATTTAAAAAATGATTCTGGACGTCCCCTTCGAGAAAAAAGAAAGAAATGTCCTAAAAAATGACATTTTATAGAAGAAACCCCTCCCCTTCTTTCTCCTCTTTCCTTAAAGAAAACTGATATCAGTTAGCTTTAAGCTTGAGTCTTTATACTAGCTACAACAAATCTCAAGAAACGAGGAACGATTATGAATTATCTTATCATCCCCGCCTATCAACCGGATCTGAATCTTGTCAAACTGGTTCGCTTGGTCCATGCTAAGAGCGATCTCCACATCATCGTGGTCGACGATGGGAGTGACGCTGACAAGAAAGCGATTTTTGACAAATTGGACGGTCTTGCAACAGTCCTGACCCACGAGCACAACCAAGGAAAAGGACAAGCTCTCAAGACTGCTTATGCCTACATCCTAGAAAGAGGCACCTATGGAAGCATTGTTACAGCTGATGCAGACGGTCAGCACAAAATACTTACGGAACCAACGTGACTGCTAAGACCTCTGTCACAGCTGCCAACAACAGTGCCATTCTAGCAGTGAATGGTGACTATTACGGGGCTAACAGTACAGGATACGTCATCCGAAATGGAGTGGTCTACCGCGATACCGTTCGGGAAGATTCAAGCAATGGTGACCTAGCCATTTACAAGGATGGATCCTTCAAAATTATCTATGAAGATGAGATATCTGCAAATCAATTGGTCAAGGACGGGGTCGTCAATCTCCTCGCTTTCGGTCCTTCCTTAGTTGAAAATGGAGAAATTACTGTCGATACCAACTCAGAGGTCGGACAATCCATGGCATCAAATCCACGGACAGCGATTGGGATCATCGATGAAAACCACTACATTATCGTCGTGTCAGATGGACGGACTTCAGAAAGTGAAGGGCTATCTCTCTACCAATTAGCAGAAGTGATGAAGTCTTATGGCGTTAAAACAGCCTACAACCTGGACGGGGGTGGATCTTCTACACTTTACTTCAATGGCCAAGTTATGAACAAACCAACTACAAATGGTACTATTTCAGAAAGGGCGGTGAGTGACATTGTCTACATCGGTTACTAATCCTATTAAACAACGGTTGAAAAAAACGATTCTCTGGTACACTCTGATTTCAGCTTTCTTCTTTGTCGGAAGTCGCATCTATGAACACTTTAGTTTTGGCGAAACCTCTGCCTTCATGCACTACCTCTTCTTGATTCCTTTGATCGGTGGCGCCCTACTAGTGGCTCTACAGTTGATGGTGAAAGGCTTCTCTCGACTGAGTCTCAATCTTTGGAATTCAGGAGTGGCTACCCTAACAGCCGGAGCCCTCTACCGAGGGATTGTCAACCTCTCTGGTCGATCTACCACAATGGATCAACCCTATTATTACCTTGGAGTTGCCTTTCTAGCACTAGCTCTGATCAGCCTCTTCTTTGTCCGCAGTGTCTGGGTGGAGAAAACAGCCTAAGACATCAAAAACGTCCGTTTCTTAAAAGAACGGACGTTTTTTGGGGTAAGTTAACGGATGAACGACTTAGCCTTCACGTTTTTTGCTAGCTACAAATCCTGCTAAAGCTAGTGAGGTCATGCCAAAGAGGCTAAGGACGGTTGAAGCCAATTCATCTTGACCTGTTTTTGGAAGACCAGTTGCTGGTGTAGCAGCTACTTCGGCTTGACCACCCGTATGATAAGTGACAGCAACTGGTTTGTTTGTTGCCACTTCTTTTGTTTCGCTTGCAGCTGGTTGAGCTGGAGTTACTGGAGTTTCAGGTTGAGGAGTTGGGGTAACAGGAGACACTGGAGCTACAGGATGGACTGGATTTACAGGACTTACCGGATCAACTGGCGCTGGCTGTGGTTGTGGTTCTGGAGTAGGTGTTTCTTCTTCCACTTTTTCCACAAAGGTCTTGTTGCCCAAGATTGAAGCAGACAACTTCTTCCCTGCCTTATTCACATCTTGGATGTACTGGATAAAGACTTCTGTATCCGGATTGATAGCCCCGATCAATTTGGTATCACGGAAGACTGAGAAGCCATCTCCACCCCCATACAAGAAGTCGTTGATAATTGCCTTGTAGGTCTTGTTGCGATCAATTTCAGTTCCGTCTGCCTTGTAAGCTTTCACGACCTTATATGGATTTTCTTCTGTTGCATCAGCTGGTTTTGTATAGGTGTACTTGATCCCTGCCATTTGCAAGAAGTAGAGTTCTTTCTCATCATACTGTTGGTCCAAAGCTTTATAAATTTGGTCTCCGGTAATTTCGACTACTTGAAGGATATTTCCAAATGGTTGCACTGCTTGAGCTGCACCCCAAGTGACTGTTCCGTCTGGTTTCACCACGAGGTCTGCACGAATTCCTCCATTATTGGTGAAGGCAAAGTCAACATCTGGATAACCTGATTTTTTAGCAATATCCAATTGGGCGGCTGTGACCAAATCTCCAACAGCACTTTCTTTTTGTGCATTCAATTCACGGGTAATATTTTCAGCCTTGTCTGCTGTACCGATTTTTGCTTCTGTTACTTTTTTAACCGTCGCATTGGCATCATCGATGATCGCTTGAACCTTGGCATCTTTTGCTTTGCCTTTCGATGGATCTACCGCAATAATTTTAGCAGTTGGAGCTTTAACAAAGTCAGCTGTATCTGTATCTAGGACTCCACGAACATCAGAGTAAGCTTTCCCTTGAGAAGTACCTTGAACGATCAAGGTATTTCCAACCATCCCGTTTGTATATTGGTGGTTGTGGCCTGCAAAGACGATATCCACTGAGTTTTCAGGATAGATTTGGTTTAATTTTTTGATCATGTCTGCAGCAGGACCTTCTGCTACACCATTCTTACTAGTGGCAGCAACGTGGGCCAAGACAGCGATGGCATGAACACCTTGGTCATTTAATTCACGCGCATATTTAGCAATCGATTCTGCTTCATCCAAAACGCGGTATTGTTCATGATTTTTACGCAAAACAAGATTTGGGAATTCTGTCGTAACAACCCCGATAAATCCGACCTTAACGGTCTTGTCATTGACTGGGATTTCTTTGATGGTATAAGGTTTCCAGTCAAATGGGATTTTATTGGTATCTTTGTCGACCAAGTTGGCAATCACGACTTCTTGTTTAGAAGCTTCATGAGGATATTCATCGACGATCTTATTGAATTGACCAGGTGTTGGGGCTTCTCCCTTCATGATCCGGTTGAATTCACCAAGTCCTTCGTCAAACTCGTGATTACCAAGGGTTCCGTATTCAAAGTTCATTTCATTGAAGACTTTTACAGTTGGTTCATCTTGAAGGAGGGCAGAATTGGCTGGACTAGCTCCGACCATATCTCCAGCTTGCACACGGATGCTGGCATTTGGCGTTCCGGCATTCTCCGTTTCAAAGTCTTTTTGCGAATCGTTCAAATAGGTTGCCAAAAGTGGGGCTGTTCCTGCGTTTTTCACAGTTTCGCCTTCTAAACGAGCTGTTCCTGTTTGTTCCAAGGCACCGTGGAAGTCATTGACGCCCATGAACTGCACGGGCAATTCGTCTGCAAAAACGCTATTGATCGCAAAAACACTAAGACCCGCAGCGACCGCTAGGATACTGCTTTTCAAGATAATTTTTTTCTTCATAGAATACTCCATTTTCTAATGTAGGACACTTCTCCAAAAAGGAGAACGCAGAACAGTTGATTGCTGAAATCAGCTCTTCCATTTTACTATTTTTTCGGTTTTACTTCAATATTTTCCTGTAAACTCTTACAATTTTATTGGAAAACGCTTGATTTCCGAACATCTATTTTCAGTCTCTTCCTTTTGTTACTTGCTGTTCCTCACAAAAGAGGCTGGGACAAAAGTCCTAGCCTCTCAATTATTTTTGGATTGTCGAGCAAGACGCAGTGGTTGAGTGGGCTCTACTACGCTGATTTCATCAGCTTTTACAGCCCTACTCAACTGTGCGGAGGTGGGACGACGAAATCGAATTCTAACGAATTACCGATTTCTGTCCCACTCTCTTTTCTTATTTATTCACGTTTTCCCATTTCCAGTTTTGAACTTCTGGAATGTCGTCTCCGTTTTCACGGATGTAGTCATGGTGGAAGGCGATTGTTTCGTCCATTTGAGCTGCGAATTCAGCTGCTTCTGGTCCAAGAGCTGCATTAGCTGCATCTTGTGCCAAGTGGAAGCGATCCAACTCAGACATCACACGCATATCAAATGGTGTGGTGATATCTCCGTTTTCACGGTAACCATGTACACGAAGGTTATGGTTGTGACGGTTGAAGAAGATATCACGAATCATGCCTTCGTAACCATGGAAGGCAAAGATGACTGGTTTATCAGTTGTGAAGACTTTGTCGAACTCTTCATCTGAAAGTCCACGCGCATCAACGGATGGGTGACGCAATTTCAAGATATCGATAACGTTAACAAAGCGGATCTTCAATTCTGGGAAGGTCTTGTGCAAGATTGTGATGGCTGCAAGAGCTTCTAAGTTTGGCTCTGTACCTGCAGCGGCAATAACAAGATCTGGCTCTTCATCTGCTGAAACAGTTGATGCCCAATCGATCACCTTGTATCCTTCACGAACCAATTCTTCTGCTTCAGCTGCTGAATAGAATTGAGGACGTGGGTGTTTAGAAGAAACAATCAAGTTGATCACATCTTCTCCCTTGAAGGCTTCATCCATCACTGCAAGCAAGCTATTGGTATCTGCTGGCAAGTACTCACGGATGTATTCAGGAGTTTTCTCAGCCAAGTGAGTCAAGATACCTGGATCTTGGTGAGTGTAACCATTGTGGTCTTGTTGGAAGACAGTTGAAGTTGCAATCAAGTTCAAGGCTGGGTAGTTTTTACGCCATGTTGTATGGGTCTTAGACTTACGCAACCATTTGAAGTGTTGAGTGATCATAGAATCTACAACACGAAGGAAGGATTCGTAAGAAGCGAAGAAGCCATGACGACCTGTCAAGACATATCCTTCAAGCATACCTTCTGCTTGGTGCTCTGACAATTGAGAGTCAATGACACGACCAGCAGGGCTCAAGGCTTCATCGTAGTCTGGTTTCATACGTCCTAACCATTGACGGCTTGTACGAGTGAAGACTTCTTGAAGACGGTTTGATTTGGTTTCGTCTGGACCAAAGATACGGAAGTTATCTGGGTTCGCATCTACCAAGTCTGCCGCATACTTACCAAATTCAATCATGTCTTGAGCCATGATTTCACCTGGTGTGTTGAATTGAAGGGCATGTTTCTTCCAATCAGCTGTGTTCATTGGTTTGATCACACCAGCATTTGTGATTGGGTTCATCGCCATGCGACGGTCACCTTTTGGTGCAATTTCCGCAATTTCAGGAACTAGTTTACCAGTTTCGTCGAACAATTCAGCTGGACGGTAAGATTCCAACCATGAAAGAAGGGCATCAACATGCTCCATGTGGTGAGCATCTACTGGGATTGGCACTTGGTGCGCACGGAATCCACCTTCGATTGGTGTTCCTTCCCATGCTTTTGGACCAGTCCAACCTTTAGGAATACGAGCAATCAAGACAGGGTATACTGGTTGAGTTGCTTCTTCAGCAGAACCTTTACGAGCTTCTGCTTGGACTTTCTTGATTTCTTCAATTGCTTCGTCCAATTTTTCAGCAAACAAAGCGTGTGCAGCTTCGTGGTCTTCTGAAATTGCAGTAACATTCGCAAAGATTGGTTTCCAACCAAGACCTTCAAAGAAGAGGGCCAATTCTTCGTCTGTTTTGCGCTCGAAGATGGTTGGGTTGTGGATCTTCCCACCATTGAGGTAGAAGATTGGAAGGATAGCCCCATCGTTGACTGGGTTCAAGAAGGTATTTGACAACCATCCTGCCATCAATGGACCTGTTTCTCCTTCACCGTCACCGATAACTGTAGCAGCAATCACATCTGGATTATCCAATACAGCACCTGCAGCGTGAGAAAGGGCATAACCAAGTTCTCCACCTTCGTGGATAGATCCTGGTGTTTCAGGCGCCGCGTGAGAAGCGATTCCTCCTGGGAATGAGAAGATCTTACACAAGTGTTTGAAACCTTCTTCATTTTGTGGGATGTTTGGATTTAATTCAGTATAAGAACCATCTAAGTATGAGTTCGATACCATTACTTGTCCACCGTGACCTGGTCCTTCAATATAGAACATATCCAAGTCGTATTTGTTGATGGCACGGTTCAAGTGAGCATAGATAAAGTTTTGCCCTGGTACAGTTCCCCAGTGTCCGATTGGGTGAGCTTTCAAGTCATTTTCAACGACTTCGCGCTTCAACAATGGGTTATCTTTCAAGTACATTTGAGCAGCTGAAATGTAGTTGGCTGCACGCCACCAAGCGTCTACTTTATCCAAGTAAGCTTTGCTGTTATAATCGACAGTCATCTTGTCTCCTCACAATTTCTAGACAGGTCTGTTGAACAACCTGTTCGTTTGATCAATAGTTTAAACAATCTGTTTTCACGTCAAACAGATGATATTGAAGAAAATATTCAATATTACCTCTATTCTATCAAGAATTTCCCTTTTTGTACATCAGAAAGTAAGAAAAATATTCTTTGAACGTCAAATTTTAATTTCCCACTAAAGTGGTCCTATTCCCTACAGGGATACGTTTTAAAAAAAGACTTCGCTGATTTTTACAAACCAGCAAAGTCCCAAATGAAATGGAGTCGGTTAAATGACTTTTTGACCTTTCTTGTAGACATCTGTCACGAGATTTGTCGCAAAGAAATAGAAGAGATAATCTAGATTTGGTGCATCAAAGATGGTAATGTCAGCCTGTTTGCCAACATCGAAAGAGCCGATTGTTTTAGCACGATCAACTGAATAGGCTGCATTGATGGTCACCGCATTGAGAATTTCTACTGGAGTTAGGCGCATCATGAAGCAACCCAGATGCATGGCAAACTGGAGATTGGCTGTCGGACAAGACCCTGGGTTGCTGTCCGTTGTTAGGGTGATGGCCATCCCAGCGTCCAACATCTTACGAGCCGGTGCATAGGTATCTTCCATGAGGCTGAAGGTTGTAGCTGGCAATAGATTTCCAATCACTTTTGCTGCAGCTAATTTTTGAATGCCTTCATCCGTAATCACCATCAAGTGTTCTGCGCTGGTAGATTCCAATTCAGCCGCCACATCAACACCACCAATGGACTCGATCTCATCGGCATGGATCCGTAGCTTGAAGCCCATCTCCTTAGCTTTTGAAAGCAGATAGCGAGATTCATCTGCTGTAAAGACACCTTTTTCACAGAAGATATCACAGAACTCAGCTAGCTTTTCTTCCTTCACTTTGGGAAGCATTTGCTCCACAATGAGATCTAAATATTCTTGGGAACGGCCCTTGTATTCTGTGGGAATCGCATGGGCTGCCATAAAGGTTGATACCAGATCAATTTCATGGTCACGGTCCAAGGCAGCTACTACATCTAGTTGGCGTTTTTCAGTTTCCCAATCTAAACCATAGCCACTCTTAGCTTCAACAGTAGTCACCCCATGACGCAACATGTAATCCAACAGTCGTTTGGACTTGTCATAGAGATTGTCAAAAGAAGCTTCCCGTGTCGCCCGAACCGTGCTCAGAATTCCACCGCCTTGAGCGAGGATGTCTAAGTAAGAAACACCTGCTAACTTTTTCGCAAATTCATGTTCACGACTGCCTCCATAGACCAAGTGAGTGTGGCAGTCAATTAAACCAGGAGTCGCAACTTTTCCTTCACAGGATTTGACTTCCGTATGGTCATCGATCAGTTCTGGATCTGGTTGACCTGTCCCAACTGCAAGAATCTTTCCATCTTTAATGGCGATATAAGCATCGGAAAGAATTGTTGCCTCTGCCATCTCCTTGCCATAGAGAGGATGGCCTAGATCATTCGGACAAAACAATTGGTTAAAGTGGGTTAATAGGATATCAGCAGACATATGAAACATTCCTTTCTATTTCCATTGTTATTCATTTTACAATTCTACAGGAAAAGCGTCAAAAAAAAGTCAAAAAGTTTTTCCCTCATTTTTTTTTGCTTTATTAAAAATTATATTTTTTTTTGACTCTTTATTGACGTTTCTTCGATACAATAAAGAAAATATAAATTCACAGTCCAACTATAAGGAGGGTTCTGCTATGTCATTTATAGACGAGAAAGAAATTGCAGCTGCTATGTCTGTCAAACTTGACTTTGATGTCCTACCTGAAAAGGCGACTTTTCAAGAAGGCATCCGTCGAGCACCTGATAGAGGCTTCCGCTTAACGCAAGCTCAGACTGAAATTGCCCTTAAAAATGCTTTGCGTTACATTCCTAAAAAATTCCACCAAGAGTTGATTCCAGAATTTCTGGAAGAACTAAAAACTCGCGGTCGGATCTATGGCTATCGCTTCCGTCCAAAAGATCGCATCTATGGAAAACCAATCGATGAGTACAAAGGAAAATGCACAGCTGCTAAGGCTATGCAGGTCATGATTGACAACAACTTGAGCTTTGAAATTGCTCTTTATCCATATGAATTGGTCACTTATGGGGAAACAGGATCTGTCTGTGCCAACTGGATGCAGTACAACTTGATCAAGAAATACTTGGAAGTCATGACAGAAGACCAAACCTTGGTGGTTGAATCGGGTCACCCTCTTGGCCTCTTCAAATCGAAACCGGAAGCTCCTCGTGTCGTCATTACCAACGGTCTCTTGATCGGTGAGTATGACAACATGCGCGACTGGGAAATTGCTGAAGAAATGGGAGTGACCAACTACGGTCAGATGACGGCTGGTGGCTGGATGTACATTGGTCCTCAAGGAATCGTTCACGGTACTTTCAACACCCTTCTCAATGCCGGTCGTCTCAAACTCGGTGTGCCTGATGACGGCGACTTAACAGGTAAACTCTTCATTTCATCTGGTCTCGGTGGAATGAGCGGAGCTCAAGGGAAAGCAGCTGAAATCGCAAAAGCAGTTGCTATCGTTGCAGAAGTGGACCGCTCTCGGATCGAAACCCGTCACTCTCAAGGCTGGATTAGCCAAGTGACCAACAGTGCCGAAGAAGCTGTGAAATTGGCTCAAGCAGCACTGGAAGCTGGTGAATCCACTTCGATTGCCTACCATGGAAATATCGTAGACTTGCTCGAATATGTCAATGAACACAATGTCCACGTTCATCTCTTGTCTGACCAAACCTCTTGCCACAACGTTTATGATGGTGGCTATTGCCCAGTTGGCATTAGTTTTGAAGAACGGACACGTTTGCTGGCAGAAGACAAAGAAACCTTCCGCCGTTTGGTTGATGAAACCTTGGCTCGTCACTTTGCAGTGATCAAAGCCTTGACAGCTAAAGGTACCTACTTCTTCGACTACGGTAATGCCTTCATGAAATCTGTTTACGACTCAGGTATCAAGGAAATTTCTAAGAATGGCTTGGATGACAAGGATGGCTTCATTTGGCCATCTTATGTAGAAGATATCATGGGACCTATGCTCTTTGACTATGGTTATGGTCCATTCCGTTGGGTCTGCCTCAGCGGTAAACACGAAGACTTGATTGCAACTGACCATGCAGCCATGGAAGCGATCGATCCAACTCGTCGCTACCAAGACCGCGACAACTACAACTGGATTCGCGATGCGGAAAAGAACCAACTAGTCGTTGGTACACAAGCACGTATCCTCTATCAAGATTGCATGGGCCGTGTTAACATTGCATTGAAATTCAATGAACTCATTCGCCAAGGTAAGATCGGACCGGTCATGATCGGACGTGACCACCACGACGTATCTGGTACAGATGCTCCATTCCGTGAAACATCAAACATCAAGGATGGTTCGAACGTCACTTGCGATATGGCGGTTCAATGTTACGCTGGTAACGCTGCTCGCGGTATGAGTCTCGTTGCCCTCCACAACGGTGGTGGTACTGGTATCGGTAAAGCCATCAACGGTGGATTTGGTCTCGTCCTAGACGGTAGTCACCGGATCGATGAAATCATCAAGTCTGCCATTGCCTGGGACACTATGGGTGGGGTTGCTCGTCGGAACTGGGCACGGAATAACCATGCCATTGAAACAGCGATCGAGTACAACCGTCTCCATGCAGGAACAGACCACATCACCATTCCTTATCTGGCAGATGAAGATTTGGTCAAAGAAGCCGTTCAAAAATTGTTTTAACATCAAAAAATAAAAACTGAGAAAGGGGAGGAAATGCAAAGACTCCTCCTCCCCAACTTCTCCTATAAAAAGAGGTAATCATATGGCAAAAATTGTTGAGTGTATTCCAAACTTCTCTGAAGGACGCAATCAAGCTGTGATCGACGGATTAGCAGCCACAGCAAAAAGTATTCCAGGTGTTACGCTGCTGGACTACTCGTCTGATGCCAGCCACAACCGTAGCGTCTTTACACTCGTTGGGGATGAAGAAAGCATTCAAGAAGTGGCTTTCCAATTGGTGAAATACGCTTCTGAAAACATCGATATGACCAAGCACGAAGGCGAACACCCTCGTATGGGGGCAACAGACGTTTGTCCATTCGTTCCGGTTAAAGATATCACTACAGCTGAATGCGTTGAGATCGCTAATAAAGTGGCCGAACGCATCAATCGTGAGTTGGGTATTCCAATCTTCCTTTATGAAGATGCCGCAACTCGTCCAGAACGGAAGAACTTGGCAAAAGTGCGTAAAGGACAATTTGAAGGAATGCCAGAAAAATTATTGGAAGAAGACTGGAAGCCAGACTACGGTGAACGCAAGATTCACCCAACTGCAGGGGTTACAGCTGTCGGTGTCCGTATGCCACTCGTTGCTTTCAATATCAACCTTGACACAGACGACCTAGAGATTGCCAATAAGATTTCTAAAATCATTCGTGGATCAAGCGGTGGATACAAGTACTGTAAAGCGATCGGCGTCATGCTAGAAGATCGCAACATTGCCCAAGTCTCCATTAACATGGTCAACTTGGAACAATTCCCATTGTATCGTGTCGTTGAAACCGTTCGTTTCGAAGCGCAACGCTATGGTGTTCGCATCATCGGAACAGAACTCATTGGACTGGCTCCTGCTAAGGCTTTGATCGACTCTGCTGAATACTACTTACAATTAGAAGACTTTGACTACAGCAAACAAGTCTTGGAAAATCACTTGTTGGGTTAGAAAGGGAGTTCTATGAAACTAGTTGACTTAAGTATTACGGAGTTTGCCAAGGTTCTTGGTTCAGATGCTCCAGCTCCAGGTGGTGGTTCTGCTGCTGCCCTATCCGCTGCAAATGGGATTTCCCTTACAAAAATGGTCTGTGAACTGACCATTGGAAAGAAAAAATACGCTGAATTCGAAGACCACATCAAAGGGGTTCACGAAAAAAGCGCTCACCTCCAAGACCAATTACTAGAAGCCATCGACAAGGATACAGAAGCCTTCAACGTCGTATCAGCTGTCTTTGATCTTCCAAAAGAAACGGAAGAAGAGAAAGCTGCTCGTCGTGAAGCCATGCAAAAAGCTTTGAAACACGCAACAGTATCTCCTTTCTCTATGATGGAGCTCATCGTTGAAGCGCTTGAAACCACCAAAGAAGCTGTTGGCAAGTCCAACACCAATGCAGCTAGTGACCTAGGGGTAGCTGCTTTGAATCTTAAAGCTGGCCTTCAAGGGGCTTGGCTCAACGTCCTGATCAACATTTCAGGAATCAAGGACCAAGACTTTGTCCAAGAATACCACGGCAAGGGTCTCGAACTCCTCCAAACAGGCTCTGATCTTGCAGACAACATTTACCAAACCATTTTAGAAAGTCTATCTTAAACCTAGCAAACAAATATTATCTTAAACCTAGCAAACAAATATTATCTTAAACCTAGCAAACAAATATAAAGAAAGAAGGGATTCTATGGTTTTATCGGATATTGAAATTGCCAATTCTGTCCAAATGAAGCCCATCACCGATATCGCTGCTGAACTTGGATTGACCGAAGACGACATTTCGCTCTACGGAAAATACAAGGCCAAAATCGATAGCAACCAACTGGAACAACTCAAGGATAAGGAAGATGGAAAGCTGATCCTCGTGACAGCCATCTCTCCGACACCTGCTGGAGAAGGAAAGACAACCACCTCTGTCGGCTTAGTCGATGCCCTCTCAGCTATTGGTGAAAAAGCCGTCATTGCCCTGCGCGAACCTTCTCTTGGCCCTGTCTTTGGGATCAAGGGTGGAGCTGCCGGTGGTGGATACGCCCAAGTGGTTCCAATGGAAGATATCAACCTTCACTTTACCGGAGACTTCCATGCCATTGGGATTGCCAACAACCTGCTTGCAGCTTTGATTGACAACCACATTCACCATGGAAATGAGTTGGGCATCGATTCTCGTCGGATTACCTGGAAACGGGTGGTCGACATGAACGACCGCCAACTCCGTCATATTGTCGATGGTCTTCAAGGAAAAACAAACGGAGTTCCTCGTGAAGATGGCTTTGACATCACCGTGGCTTCTGAAATCATGGCCATTCTTTGTCTCTCAGAAAATATCCTTGATCTCAAAGAACGTCTTGATCGCATCATTATCGGGTACAACTACCAAGGACAACCGGTCACAGCCAAAGACCTCAAGGCTGGAGGGGCCATGGCAGCTGTCCTCAAAGATGCCATCCATCCAAACTTGGTGCAAACCTTGGAGCGTACTCCTGCCATCATCCACGGCGGACCATTTGCCAATATCGCCCATGGCTGCAACAGTGTGCTGGCTACTAAACTAGCCCTCAAATATGCAGACTATGTCGTGACAGAAGCTGGCTTCGGAGCAGACCTCGGTGCTGAAAAATTCATCGATATCAAGTGCCGTATGGCCGGGCTCAAACCTGCTGCCGTTGTCCTCGTCGCAACCATCCGTGCTCTCAAGATGCATGGTGGAGTTGCCAAGGCAGACTTGGCAACTGAAAATGTCCAAGCCGTTATCGATGGTCTACCAAATCTAGACAAACACTTGGCCAACATCCAAGAAGTCTATGGTCTACCTGTGGTCGTTGCCATCAACAAATTCCCACTGGATACAGAGGCAGAGCTAGAAGCTGTCTATGAATCTTGTAAGAGACGCAATGTAGATGTGGTCATCTCAGATGTCTGGGCACATGGTGGAGCTGGTGGTCGTGACTTGGCTGAAAAAGTCATTCAACTGGCTCAAGAAGAAAACCACTTCTCTTATGTCTATGACGAAGAAGACAGCATTGAAACAAAATTGACCAAGATCGTCACAAAAGTCTATGGTGGTAAAGGCATCAGCTTAACACCAGCAGCCAAACGCGAACTGAAAGAATTGGAAGCTCTTGGCTTCTCAAACTACCCAATCTGTATGGCCAAAACCCAATACTCCTTCTCAGATGATGCGAAGAAGATGGGAGCACCTAAAGACTTCACTGTTAAAATCAGTAACCTTAAGGTGGCTGCCGGAGCTGGCTTTATCGTAGCTCTCACCGGTACCATTATGACCATGCCTGGCCTACCAAAAGCACCTGCCAGTGAAAAGATTGATATCGATGCCCACGGCAATATCACTGGTCTCTTTTAAGAAAGAAGGCGTCCTATGGTGACTCTCCTTCATCTTACCCCCGCAGATTATCAAATTTCTACTTGGTCCGGTGGCCAAACCACCCAACTCTTTCTCTCCCCAGAGGGAGGAAGCTATCCAGATCGGACCTTTGACTTCCGCCTCTCTACTGCAACAGTAGAGGTTGAAAAAAGTAACTTTACCGATCTCACGGGCTACCACCGAATCTTGATGCCCTTAAATGCCTCCATTAGGCTCACCCATCACCATAAAGAAGTGGTTTTGAACCCCTTTCAAAGCTACTTCTTTGATGGGGGAGATCCTGTATCTAGCCAAGGGAATTGTCAAGACTTTAATTTGATTTACAAACCTTCTTATCAGGGGCATATGAGTGCTATATCCCCAAAAGAGAGTGTCAAAAGTCAGAGTCGCTATCAATTGATCTATGCTCTCTGTCCACTAACACTCAAATGGGGAACCAATCATTCTCAAACTCTCCAAACTCACGAGCTCCTGGTGATCGAACAAGCATCTCCTCTTCAAGAGATGACAATCACGTTTTTACCCCATCAGTCTGGGGAGCAACCGATTGCTATCTGGACTGGACTACAATAATGTTCACAAAGGAGAAACATTATGAACGGAGCACATAAACAGTCGATTGAGGAACAAGAAAAAGCGAAATTCAGCTTTAGCGGTGCCACTCTTTACGGTATCAACGCCGTCATCGGATCTGGTATCTTCCTCCTCCCTCAAAAAATATATTCTGGCCTCGGACCAGCTTCTCTAGCTGTCATGTTCGGGGTTGCCATTCTCGTCATGCTACTATCGGCCTGTCTGGCTGAAACAGCTGGCTACTTCGACAAAAACGGTGGAGCCATGCAATACTCAAAAGCCGCTTTCGGAGACTTCGTTGGCTTTAACGTTGGGATTCTCGGTTGGGCCGTTACCGTTATCGCTTGGGCTGCCATGTTAGCCGGTTTTGCTAAGATCTTCATCATTACCTTCCCAGCATTTGAAGGCTACAACCTTCCGATCAGTATCGGTATGCTGATTCTCTTGAGTCTGATGAACATTGCCGGCCTGAAAACCTCTAAGATGTTTACTCTGACAGCTACTGTTGCAAAATTAATTCCAATTGTCCTCTTCTCACTCTTTGCCATCTTCTTCATTTCCGGTGGCGTGAGCAAGGGCAACTTCACACCTTTCCTTCAATTGGAAAGTGGAACAAGCCTCTTCAGTTCTATTTCTAGTACAGCCGTCTACATCTTCTACGGTTTCATCGGATTTGAAACCATGTCTATCGTTGCAGGGGAAATGCGCAACCCTGAAAAGAACGTTCCCCGCGCTATCCTAGGTTCTATCAGTATTGTATCTGTTCTCTACATGTTGATCATCGCAGGAACAATCGCCATGCTTGGTGGCCGCATTATGCAAACCGGTGCACCAGTACAAGACGCATTTGTCGAAATGATTGGCCCTATCGGAGCTCCCCTCGTTTCTTACGGAGCCCTCATTTCAATCGCTGGATTAAACATTGGTGAATCCATCATGGTCCCTCGTTTCGGTGCCGCATTAGCAACTGAAAAACTCTTACCAGAGGGTCTTGGAAAAACAAACTCTAAGAATGCTCCTGTCATTGCCATTATCATTTCTGGTATCTTCGCTTTCTTACTCTTGTTATCTGGCTCTTTTGAATCCTTAGCAACCTTTAGTGTTGTCTTCCGTTTCTTCCAATACATTCCAACAGCTTTGGCAGCCATCAAACTCAGAAAAATGTACCCAGACAAAAAGGTTACCTTCCGAGTACCATTTGGTCCCGTTATCCCAGTTCTAGCCGTTGTGATCAGTATCTTGATGATTGCAGGGGACAACATGATGAACTTTGTTTGGGGGGCCATCGGTCTCGTGATTGCAAGTGGACTCTACTTTGTTTTCCACGGTGATAAACTACATAAATCGAAAACCCTTCCTCACTAATTTTCTTTACACAGTAGATGGGAACAGAGACGGGAGCGAAGCTCGGTTTTGCTCCCTATCCCATCTAGGACTCCACGAATGTCAAACCTGAGCCCTTTTCTCTATGACTCTTTTCAATTTTTATGATCAATAGACAATGGGCCCATGTTTGGTATTCAAACCGAAGTAAACAACACTACTTCCACAGAACAACTATTCATAATCGGAGGTTTTATATGACTCAATTGATTCATTTAGATGGTAATAGCTTAACACTTGAAGAAGTCATCGCTGTAGCTCGGCACGGTGCCCAATGTGAGCTTGATGAACAAGCCAAAGAAGCCGTTATCGCATCCCGTAAAATCGTTGATGACATTGTCCGTGAAAAACGAGTCGTCTATGGTGTAACCACTGGCTTTGGTTCCCTCTGTAATGTCAGCATCTCTCCAGAAGATACTGTTCAACTGCAAGAAAACCTGATCCGGACTCACTCATCTGGTTTCGGTGATCCACTTCCGGAAGATGCTGTTCGTGCCATCATGCTGATCCGTATCAACTCACTCTTGAAAGGTTATTCTGGCATTCGTCTGTCAACTGTTGAAAAACTGTTAGAATTGCTCAACAAAGGAGTCACTCCTTATATCCCTGAAAAAGGCTCTCTCGGAGCTTCTGGAGACCTCGCTCCTCTATCTCACATGGTTTTACCAATGCTAGGTCTTGGACGCGCCTACTACAAAGGAGAACTTCTCAGTGGCCAAGAAGCCTTGGATCGTGCTGGAATTGAAAAGATCCAATTGGCTGCCAAAGAAGGGCTTGCCTTAATCAATGGTACAACCGTTCTAACCGGTATCGGAGCTCTTGCAACCTACGACGGTATTCAATTGCTTAAACTGTCTGACATTGCCGGTGCTCTCTCAATGGAAGTCCACAATGGGATTACCAGTCCATTTGAAGAAGACCTTCATACCATCCGTCCTCAAAGTGGACAATTGGCAACCGCTCGCAATATCCGCAACCTCCTTGAAGGAAGCAAGAACACAACGGTAGCAACCCAACAACGGGTCCAAGACCCTTACACACTCCGTTGTATCCCTCAAATCCATGGAGCTAGCAAGGATTCTATTGCTTATGTAAAAGAAAAAGTTGAAATCGAAATCAACTCTGTGACAGATAATCCAATTATTACTAAAGAAGGCCACGTCATCTCCGGCGGGAACTTCCACGGAGAACCAATGGCACAACCATTTGACTTCCTAGGGATCGCCCTTTCTGAAATCGGAAACGTATCTGAACGTCGGGTGGAACGCTTGGTCAACAGCCAGCTTAGTAAATTACCATCCTTCTTGGTTAAACACCCTGGACTCAACTCAGGCTTCATGATTACCCAGTATGCGTGTGCATCCCTTGCATCTGAAAACAAAATCTTGTCTCACCCAGCTAGCGTCGATTCTATCCCATCTTGTGAAAACCAAGAAGACTTCGTCAGCATGGGAACTACTGCCGCTCGTAAAGCAGCAGAAATTCTTAAGAACTCCCGTCGCATCGTTGCTACTGAAATCATGGCAGCCTGCCAAGCCTTGGATCTCAAACCAGAAAATCATGAACTTGGTAAAGGTACAAAACCAGCTTATGACCTGATCCGCAACAAGGTTTCCTTCATTGAATTTGACAAAGACATCGAAATCTTTGAAGAACTCAATAAGGCATCTGCTGTTGTCGAAAGTGAAGAATTCTTAGCAACTATCGAAAAAGTAGTTGACTTAAGCATTCAATACTGATACAGTAAAGATATAACAAAAACAGAGGCTGGCGATTTTCTCAGCCTCTGCATGCTTTCAAAAAATATAAGGGAGGCAACGACCTTGCTCACAAACTACTATCCAATGACCTATAGCTACTACCAAGGTAGCATCGAGGACAATCCCTACACTGCCAAATGGGGAATGGTCACCAAATTTTTAGACCTAAACGATGAGACCCTCACTCCATTTGAGGGGATGACCTTTGGGATCATCGGCTTTAAGAGCGACAAAGGAGTCTATATCAACAATGGGCGCGTAGGAGCGGTCGAGGGTCCTACAGCCATCCGTTCTCAAATCGCCAAACTTCCATGGCACTGGGGAACCAATGTAACAGTGTATGATGTGGGAAATATCGACGGGCCCAACCATTCGCTAGAAGAACTCCAAGAAAGTCTCTCACAAGCGATCCAGCGCATGTACCAATTAGGAATCCAACCCATCGTCCTAGGAGGCGGTCACGGAACTGCTTACGGCCACTACCTAGGGATCCAATCGAGCTTGAAAAAGGATGAACAACTGGCTGTGATCAATCTGGATGCCCACTTTGATCTGCGTCCTTACGACCAAACCGGGCCCAATTCTGGAACGGGATTTCGTCAAATGGCTGATCACGCCAAAGAAAAAGGTCAGGACTTCCCTTACCTCATCCTGGGGATCCAAGAGCACAATAATAACCTCTTCCTCTTTAATTACGTTGCTAAAACACCAAGCATTGATTTCTTAACAGGGCAAGACCTCTTCCAGATGAGCCACCAAGCCATTCTAGATCGAATCGATCAATTTTTAGAAAACCAAACCGCGATCTATCTGTCTATTGATATGGATTGCTTTGCAGTCGGCTCTGCTCCCGGTGTTAGTGCCATCCAATCACTTGGTGTCGATCCTAAACTGGCTCTCCTGCTTCTCCAACACATTGCTGCCAGTGGCAAACTAATCGGATTTGATGTCGTGGAAGTTTCTCCTCCTCATGACATAGACAACCATACTTCAAACCTTGCTGCGACCTTTATCTTTTACTTGACCCAAATATTGGCGCAACAAAAACTGAACTAAGAAGATTTCTACACACATAAAAAGCATAGAAACACTCATTGCTAGGGTATTTCTATGCTTTTTCTTCGTTTTCAGACACAATGATCTTTGCCTGAAAGGAGGCATGGCCTCTTATCCTTCACTTATGATTTAGATAAGAGACACTACATGTCTTTTAATTTCTTAAGAAACTGACGATCTCTGTAAGGATTCAAGTGTTGTTCTGCCACCTTCTTGTAGTAATTCTTATCTTCTTTCAAGAAGGTCCTCAGGGCAGGATCGAGCTCTTCCCCCTTCTCCTTTTGATTAGATAAGAAAGCTAATAGATAATGAACCATCCCCTTATCCCGTGAATTAGCAGATGGATTCATCGTCCTTTCTTTTCGAGCCAGATAATCCGCAACCTTTTCTTGATCTCCTTGCTGACAGGCGACTAAGGATTGATAAAATTCGAGCAATTCTTCCTTCCAAGGGAAGCGAACACTGGACAAAATTTTCTGAGCTCTGTCAAAACAGCGGCGAGCTTGGATCAAATCTCCCTTCCAATAATAGGCGATCCCAAGATCAATATCAAAGACGACGCGGACGGAATCAACAGCTTGATCTCCCACTAAACGCAGAACCTCTTCTAAGTGTGTGACCGCTACTTGGAAATGGCCTCTCACTTGCTCGATTTCAGCGAGGTAGGCCAAAGAAGCTGCAATTTGAATGGCATACTTGGCCTGCATGCTATTGGTCAAACTAAAGCAATCAATGGAGCGATACAAATGCCGGGTCGCCTGCTCCTCATCCCCAACCATCAGGTGATACAAGCCTTTCAAACGCAACTGGATCGCGATGACCTCATGATTATTGGCTTGGATGGCATCTTCCAAAGCCAAATCTGTATAATAAGCCATCTCAGAGATATTTTCCGTTTGAATGCAATAATAAATGATTTGCCGATAACCCTCTAAGAGGAAGTCGGATTGCTTGAGTTCCCGCGCATAGGAGATGACTTTTTGGATATCATGAATCCCCTTTTGATACTCCCCACTTCGAATAAAATAGCGACCTTCTAGGTACAAGTAACGCAGTTGTAAATGCTTGTATTCTCTATCTCTTTGGTGCCTTGAAAAGAGGTTATCTAATTCTAGGCGTAGACGGGATAGCTCTCCAAAAATGTCCAAACGGCTATTTGTACCATCTGATAGGAACCCCTCATCTACCTTGGAATAAATCGGAAACAGTTCATGCTCCAGCTGAAGGATTTCTTCTAAGTAGGTCAACTCAAAAGATAAGGAGCGCAAGAGATTTTGCGATTGCTTATATTGGTAGGCAATTTCCTTATAAAGAAGAAGGTCCGTCGAATCTTCTAAGCTTTCTTCCAATTTTTGCGCAATTTGTTGGTGGAAGAGCCGCCGTCTAGCTGGCGAAAGAAGATGGTAAAAGTACATAGCTACCAATTGCTTGCAGAATTGAACCAAGAGAGCCTCGTCTTCTTCTACGATTGAGACGATCGCTCTTTCAGATAAAGGCTCGATTAATTCAGTCAAAACAGGAAGCTCTGTAGCCGTCAATTCTGCCAAGATAGACAGAGAAATTGGCTTATGAAAACAAGATAGGTAGTGTAGAAGAGCTTCTTCTTCACTGCTCATATCCCCAAGTTCCTGAGAAAGATAGGCTTGAATGATATCAGGCAAGGGTTCTAAATTTTCATTTTCTTTCCACTCTTCGATATAGCTGGACAGTAAGAACGGACTGCCTTCACTCCATTCGACCATCTGCTCCATCACTGCCGGCTCTATTGCTCCCAGTTCCCCTTTCAAGAGGGCACGACTTTCACTTGGATCAAAATTGGTCAACTCTAGTTGAGACAGCCTTTTCTCTACCTTCAAGCTCCCCAAGAAGTTGACGAAAGAAGCTGGCAGAGGCTCTTCAGCTGTAAAAATCAGTTGCCATTTCTCCTGGTTTCTTCTCTCCTCTAGTTGTTTCACTTTTTCTAGAGACACTGCATCGATCCACTGGGCATTTTCAAGCAGAATCAGGAGCGGTTTTTCTTTGCTAAGGATCTGAAGCTGATTCCATACCGAAATGAGATCATCCTCCTCTTCCAGAAGGGAAATCCCCATCTCATCCCCCAGTTTCTCTAGAGCTTGTCTGAGATCATTCCAGGTGCTTCCTTCGTAGCGTTGACTAGTAGCTTTTCCTTCCGCCTTGATAAAGTTAAAACTGCGATTGGACATCAAGACCAACTGCCGCAACAGACGTTTCTTACCTGTTCCAGATTGCCCCATCACGAGAAAAGGACCTACCGCCTCACCCGTCTCGACTAAGGAAAGGTATTCCTCGAGTTGCGAGAGTTCTTGTTTCCGACCAAAGAAGGAAAGTTCACGAATATTCAAGCGATTGGTCAGTTTATGAGTTCGTTTGGCTTCCAAAACCGAGTGATAAAGTTCCTCAATCGCTCGACTGGGACGCACACTGAGCTCGCGATCCAATAAATCGACTAGCTTATAATAGGTCTCAAAAAATTTTCCTAGCTGATGATGGAAGCTATAATACTCCATTAAGAGCTGGTAGTTTTTCTCTTCAAATTCATCCAACTCTACCAAATGATGGAGCAAGAGTTCTATACTAGGATCTGCAAAACCGACCTGCTCAATTTTTTGGTAGCAACTTTCGACATAGAGCTTCCTATAAGCATCTCGTTTGCGAGAAGCCCACTGGTCAAAGTCTTCATCATCCTTGACATAGAAACCCTCTAGAAAATCTCCCCGATAGAGATCCAAGGCACTTAATGGGTCTCTTTCAAAGAGCTGAACATCTAAAGAAAGACTCAAGTCAGGATTAAGGGCCAAACTGCTCCGGCTTGGTGAGACAATGATATCTCCCTCAAAGATTTTATTGACTTGGTAAACCGTATTCCGTAAGTTTTTGCGAGCTACATGGTTTTCCTTATCTCCCCAAAGGATACCGGCTATTTCATCACGGTTAACTTGGCCCATGACCGCTAAATAATAAAGCAAGGCCTCCATCTTCGAAAAAGAAAACCGAATAGTTTTCTGATTGAAAACAACCTTAGGGGGTCCAAATAACTTTAACGTGAGATCTTTCTTCATTGCAAGCGCCTCCAAAAACTTCATATTAATACTATAAAAAAAAAGTTGGCTTTTAGCAAGTAATTTATCCAAATAAAAAGAGACTGAGAAATTTTCTTTCTCAATCTCTACACTTCCTACTAAAAGTGTTGATTAATTCCCTTCAAAATTCGGTTGATGATCAAATAACGCCTTTGTTGCTTGGTAGACGTGGTAAGCGACATCTTCATTGTTCATGGTGTAAAGGTGGACACCTGCCACATCTTGAGTGACCAAATCAACGATTTGATCGACTGCATAGGCAAGTCCTGCTGCTCTGAGTGACTCAGGATCATGCTCGTACTTGTCTAGAATGGCTTTAAACTTCCGTGGGATATGAACATTTTCACAAGTCTTAAGGAGACGAAGGGCCTGATTGCGATTGAGAATCGGCATCACTCCTGCATGAATAGGAACATTGATCCCAGCCAAGGTACACTTATCTTGAAAATCATAGAAACGCTCATTGTCAAAGAAAAGTTGAGTGACCAAGCTAGAGCACCCTGCATCGACCTTCTTTTTAAGATTTTGAATATCTGAAATTTGGTTGGGCGAATCCGGATGTCCCTCAGGATAGCAGGCACCAATCACCTCAAAATGGGGCGCTTCTGTTTTAATAAATTCAATCAGATCCGTTGCATAACGAAAGTCTTTTAAAGGTTCCACACCAGGGATAATATCCCCACGCAGAGCCAAAATCCGATGAACCCCTACTTCATCTAACTCATGAAGAGTATCGGCCACTTTTTCCTTGCTCAAATAGACGGCTGGCAAGTGAGCAATCGTCGGAATAGACAATTCATTTTGAATGTAATTGGCTAAAGCAACTGTCGTCTCTTTGATATTGTATTTATTATTGCTAGCGGTCACACTAATAAAGTGAGGAGCTAGCTCCTGCATATTTGCCAAGGCACGTAAGAGTTTGGCATTGCCTACTTCAGGATTTGGAGGAAAAACTTCAAATGACAGAGACGGTGTGTGTTGTGACATATTCTATCCTTTTCTTTTGTTTCTTTGATCAAGAACTCTGAGCCACTATTTCTAGGATAAAGGAACGATTCGAAAACCCTCTACACGATGATAGAAGGTCCTCGAAACATTTCTTACAAGTGTTCACGCGCTTCTTTAGCAGCATTAACGAGCTTGATCAAGCTTTCTTTTGTTTCTTTAATTCCGCGAGTCTTCAAACCACAGTCAGGGTTGATCCAAACTTTGCCACTTGGTACTTTTGCCAAGATTGCTTCGATAGTGTGATCAATTTCACCGTCTTGTGGGACACGTGGTGAGTGGATATCGTAAACCCCAGGTCCAACTTCTGTTTGGAAGTTTTTCGCTTTCAACTCATCCAAGATTTCAAGGTTTGAACGGCTTGCCTCAAATGAGATAACGTCCGCATCCAAGTTGTCGATAGCTGGGATGATATCTGTAAATTCTGAGTAACACATGTGAGTGTGGATTTGGGTGTCTGGTGCTACAGTTGAGTGTACCAAACGGAAGGCTGGAATCGCCCAGTCAAGGTAGTCTTCGTACCAGTCGCTACGACGGAGTGGCAATTTTTCACGAAGAGCAGCCTCGTCGATTTGGATGATTTTCACTCCTGCAGCTTCAAGGTCAAGAACTTCATCCTTGATGGCAAGAGCGATTTGAAGAGTAGAATCCTTGATAGAGATGTCTTCACGTGGGAATGACCAGTTAAGGATGGTCACAGGTCCAGTCAACATACCTTTAACCGGTTTGTCTGTACGGCTTTGTGCGTAGCTAGACCATTTCACAGTGATTGGGTTAAGACGAGTTACATCACCCCAGATGATTGGTGGTTTCACTCCACGCATACCGTATGATTGTACCCAACCGTTTTTAGAGAAGAGGTAACCAGACAAGTTTTGACCGAAGTACTCAACCATGTCGTTCCGCTCGAATTCACCGTGTACAAGTACGTCAAATCCAACTTCTTCTTGCCATTTGATCCATTCGTCGATCGTTTCAGCAAGGAAAGCATCGTATTCTTCTTGTGTCAATTCACCCTTACGGAAGGCCAAACGTTTAGCACGTACTTCCTTAGTTTGAGGGAATGAACCAATGGTAGTTGTTGGAAGAGCTGGAAGTTTGAAGGATTCTTTTTGGATTTCTTCGCGTTCTGCGAAAGCTGGCAAACGAGTGTAGTCTGCTCCTGTCAACGCTGCGATACGAGCATGAAGTTCAGCATTTGCTCCGACACGTTCGGTTGCGAAGAGTTCTTTGTTGGCAGCAAGAGCTTCTGCACCTTGACCATTGCGGATGGCATCCAAGTCACGCAATTCACCCAATTTTTCAACCGCAAAGGCGAAGTGGTCCAAAATAGCTGGTTCAAATTCTTCATTAGCAGTTGTAAATGGCACATGAAGAAGGGAGCAAGAAGTAGTCAAGACAACCTTTTCAGCTGGAACTTGATCCAAGATTTCTAAGCTCTTTTCATAGTTGTTGCGCCAGATGTTTTTCCCATTCACAATACCAGCATAAAGGGTCTTATCAGCTGGGAAGCCACCTTTCACCAATTCAAGTGTTTTCTTTCCTTCAACAAAGTCAAGACCAATACCATCTACTGGCAAGTTTACAAGGTCATTGTAGACATCACGAACATCACCAAAGTAGGTTTGAATCAAGACCTCAAGGCCTTTCTTGTCCGCCAAGAGTTTGTTGTAGAGGTTCAAGAAGAGGGCTTTTTCTTCAGCTGACAAATCTTTGACAAGAGCTGGCTCATCGAGTTGGATACGAGTCGCACCAAGCTCTGCCAATTTTGCAAAGACTTCTTGGTAAGCAGCAGCCAGGCTGTCGACGAAGTCTTCTGCTTTCACTCCATCTTCAAAGTCAGATAATTGAAGGAATGTGAAGGGTCCAACGACTACTGGACGAGTGTTAAGGCCCAAGTCTTTAGCTTCTTGGTACTCATCAAAAATCTTGTGACCAGCCAATTTCACTTCTGTTGTTTTTTCAAATTTAGGAACAATGTAATGGTAGTTCGTATTGAACCATTTTTTCATCGGAAGGGCACGCACATCCCCTTTTTCACCTTGGTAACCACGCGCCAAAGCAAAGTATTGTTCAAGGTCTGTCAAATCCAAGTTTTGAACAGATGCAGGCACGACGTTGAAAAGAAAGGCTGCATCAAGGAAATTGTCGTAATGTGAGAAGTCATTTGAAGGAATCTCTGAGATGCCTTGCTCTTTGACAATGTTCCAGTGTTTAGCACGCAAGTCTTTGGCAGCTGCCAAGAGCTCGTCTGCTGAGATTTCTTTTCTAAAGTATTTTTCAGTTGTAAATTTTAATTCACGGAATTCACCCAAACGTGGGAAACCGATAATTGTAGTTGACATGTTGTGTCCTCCAAAAATTCTAATTGACACTATCATATCAGAAGATAGCCGTCTTGTATAATTGCTTTTACACGAATTTTGATATAGGCAAAAACTATAACACAGATTTAATAGGCCTTGGGACCAGAGATCAAAAGCAAAAACTAGGACTACTTATAAATATTTCCTATAGCCCCTGCATCACCGAACCATTTTTGAGCGGATTCTGCTAGAAGAACAACCCCTAAAAAGCAAAACAGGCCTTCTCTATTGAGAAAGACCTGCTTTTATAAGGAAGTTCGTTCCTTAATTTTTTTCATTTGCTTCATTAGGCTAATTTGACACAGAAGGCATCCCAAGGGGCTAACTTGCCCGATTCGAGGACCTGCTCCACCTTGGTATTGGCAATGAGAACCTCTTCAACTCCATTGACAAGTGGTAAGTCTTGCTCTTGACTTGAGAGATTGACAACGACGAGGTAGGCTTGCACTCCTTCTACCCGCTTGTAAGCAAAAACCTTGTCTACTGCGTCCACCAATTCATAATCAGCCGTCACAAGCCAAGGATGCTCTTTTCTCAAGGCCACCAGAGTTTGATAGGTATAGAAAATGGAGTCTGGATCTGCTAGAGCAGCCTCAACATTGATCTCTTTGTGGTTTGGGTTGACCGCAAGCCATGGTTGACCTGTCGTAAAGCCAGCTTCTGCCTCATCATTCCACTGCATCGGTGTCCGTGCATTGTCCCGACCAATATGGCGGATCTGATCCATGATCACTTCGAGTGGCACTCCTTTTTCTAAGGCTTCATGGGCATAGTTGATTGACTCGATATCTTCTACATCCTCGAGGGTCTGAAATGGATAATTGGTCATCCCGATTTCTTCTCCTTGATAGATATACGGAGTCCCCTTCATCAAGTGAAGCAGAATTGCTAAAGCCTTGGCAGATTTGACACGGTAGTCGCCATCATCCCCCCAAGTTGACACAATCCGTGGCAAATCGTGGTTGTCCCAAAAGAGGGAATTCCAGCCTTCCTCTTCTCCTAATTCCGTCTGCCACTTGGTGAAAATTTCCTTCAATTTAGGCACATCCAATTCCTTCGCGTAGTGCCACTTTGGTTGACCCGGTTGGTATTGAAGGCCAATGTGTTCAAATTGGAAAACCATGGACAATTCTTGATTTTTTGGATTGGAGTATTGCTTGGCAATCTCTGGAGTTGCTCCCCAAGTTTCTCCCACTGTGAGCAGATCCTTATCGCCAAAGGTCGCTTGATTCATTTCCTTCAAATAAGGATGGAGCATGGGACCATTGCTGATGATTTCCTGATCTGGGATCTTACCGATCATATCGATGACATCCATACGGAAGCCACCAATTCCCTTGTCAATCCAGAAATTCATCATGTCATAGATCTGATGACGAAGCTCCTCGTTTTCCCAGTTGAGGTCTGGTTGCTTCTTACTGAAGTTATGCAGGTAGTATTGGCCTGATGCTTCATCAAATTCCCAAGCAGAGCCACTAAAAGCAGAAATAATGCCATTGGGCTCATCCCGCCAAATATAGAAATCCCGCTTTGGACTGTCTGGATTTTCACGTGCTTCGATAAACCAAGCATGCTCATCAGAGGTATGGTTGACTACCAAGTCCATAATGATTTTGATCTTGCGTTTATGGCCTTCTGCGATCAATTCTTCCATATCTTCCATGCTACCAAAGATGGAGGCAATATCCTCGTAATCCGAGATGTCATAGCCGTTATCATCCATGGGACTCTTGTAGACTGGTGAGAGCCAGATCGCTGTAATCCCTAATTTTTCCAAGTAGTCTAGCTTGCTCGTGATCCCCTTGAGATCCCCGATGCCATCGCCATTACTATCCTTGAAACTCTTTGGATAAACTTGGTAAATTACGGCATTATGCCACCATTTTTGTTCCATTTTTTCTTCTCCTTTATGATTGTGAAATCACTTTCATCATACAAAAATAGGGGTAAAATTGCAAGAATTTACAAGTCTTCATTCTCTTCACTGGAATAAATCACTTCAAAGAGACGTTGACGCAAACCTTCCTCTAAAGGCGTAATGATCTTCATCAACTGTTTCCAATCCTTGGCTGTTGAACAAGCCGCAAATAATTCATTCTTCCTATCGTAGGCCAGGTTGGCAGATTTCAAGAACTCAAACATCCGATCTTCTTTTGCAGTAGGACGCGATTGCAGCTCACCCATCGCAATCTCCTGACTGTGATTGTCCACTAAGATAGGGGTTGTCTCTAAGGTATGGAGGAAGAACCGGTGCTGTCTCTTTTCAGGAAGCAGCGTTCGATCACCTGTTAAATCCAGCTTAATCTTTCTTTCATCCCAATTGACAGTTAGGCGGGTTTCAACCCTGTTATCTCCTTCTCCTTCAACGAGTACGAAGGAACGATTGTCACCTGGGAAAAGATGCCAGTCCAGCATTTCTGGGAGCTCTACCCCTGTCTGCGGTTGTGCATCCATAGGGATGATGGCTCCTGCACGCGCAAAGACCGGAATATCCTGGCTAGCTCTAAAGACTGTAAGCTTGCCTTTTCCTTCGTACTTCCAATCATGGAAGAAATCATACCAAACTCCGTCTGGGAACCAAACACTCACAGAAGCACTATGATAGACAGGATCCAGAGCCTCTGTAATTGGGGCCACCATGAGTTCACTGCCATAGAAATATTGATTTTTAGCCTCATAAGCCTCTTCTTCGTTTGGGTAATGGTAATAGAGGGGCTGAATCAAAGGCAGTCCTTCTTCATGCGTCGTCACATTCATGGTGTAAAGATAAGGCAGTAAGCTGTGACGCAGACGCAAATACTGCTTCATCCAGCGACAGGTCTCAGGCGAGTAAAACCACGGTTCCTTACTGTTAAAGGCATTACAAGAACTATGGAGACGATTGATCGGGCTAAAGACCCCAAATTGCAACCAGCGAAGAGCCAAGTCTTCATCATAGTAACCCCGCATATGGCCACCAATATCGTGACTCCACCACGTATAACCGATATTTGAAGCTGTGCTGGTAAAATAGGGTTGAAAGGCTAGGGATTCCCAAGTCACAATGGTATCCCCTGAAAAACCGATCGGATACCGGTGGCTGCCAGGACCCCCATAACGCGATAAGATGAGACCAGCTTGGCCTTTTCGGCAATTGTCTAGATAATGATAGTGATTTAACAACCAAAGGGGATCCATCTTGCCATGACTTCCCTGTTGCCAATCAATCCACCAAAAGTCGACTCCTTGATTTTCCAAGGGATGGTGGACATCTTCGAAATAAGCTTCGCGAAAGGCTGGACTGTAAAAGTCAAAGCTAGCCGCTTCTTCTTTTTCCGCATCTAATCCCAAGCGTTTTGCGACCATGGGGTAAGCATCTTCGAAGGCGCGAATGCCATCTGCTGGATGGACATTTAAGGTCACCTTTAAACCACGCTCATGAAGACCATGTAAGAAGGCAGCTGGATCAGGGATCAAGTCCCGGTTCCAACTATAGCCCGTCCAACCACTTCCAAAGCGAGCAGGAATCGCTGTCTTGTGCCAGTCCATATCGATCACACTAACAGCTAAAGGCACCCCTTCTGCTTTGAAACGATCCATCAAATCTGTGTACTCCTGACTAGTATAAGGCCAATACCGACTCCACCAGTTTCCCAGAGCATAACGTGGCAAGAGGGGTGGTTGTCCCGTCAGATGGTAAAAATCTTTCAAGGCACCTAGATAATCGCGCCCATAACCGAAGAAATACAGATCCACTTCTGGACATGGCCGTGCTCTAAATCCGCTTTCGACATCATACAAGTAGGAATTGGAATCGTCCAAAAGAGCATAGCCGGCCTTGCTCAAGATCCCATCTTCCAACTCCATAGCTCCATCGACCTCGTCAAGCGTCCGACTGGTCCCTTTCAAGGTCTCAGGCTGATCTCCATAGTGCCACCGGCTACCATAGACTGCATACTGACCCTTGAGCTCGATAAAAAGCCGATCCGGTGTAAAAGGTCCCTTTTCAAAATGGAGGTGGAGATGCTCCGTATGAAGATCGAGGACCTCTTCTGTCTCTACGACCTCACAGGCTACAGGTCCAAAATCACGATTTTGCACAACTTGCGTCTGACCATCCTCAAAAACACCATCCTCTGAGTATTCCAAGCGCACCAAAGATTCCGTTAATACGGAGATTCGGTAGTTCTCTCCCTGTATCACTGATCCTGCCATTTGTCTTTCCTCCTCTTTTTATCTACTTCGCCTTACTGTGTAAACGTTTACGATTTTACTATAGCACTCAAAAAAAGGCCTGTCAACACCTGACAGAGCCTTTCCTAAAATTTTATAAGATCAACTTCCCCAATGAATCAAGAGATACATGAGACTCGATCCAAACATATCTGCCAAGGCATGCATGAGGAAAAATGGCAAGAGATTCTTGACGACCTTGAGGACGGACGTTAGGTGAAATTATCCAGTGGATGATTTCAGCAATCCAGGAAGTTCTATGACTAAATTAAGATACAGAGGGCGTCTGCGGAGTAAAAATTAAAAATCATTTTTCTGCAGAATCATTTCACCTATTTCAGTTAAAAAATAGGTGATCAACATTCTGAGGCTGGGACAAAAGTCCTAGCCTCAGAATTGTTTTTGGATTGTTGAGCAAGACGCAGTGGTTGAGCGGACTCTACTACGCTGATTTCATCAGCTTTTACAGCCCTACTCAACTGTGCGGAGGTGGGACGACGAAATCGAATTCTAATGAATTACCGATTTCTGTCCCACTCTCAATTACACGATTAGTCTAACAAGTCTTGGATTCTATCCAGATACTGGTTGTCTGTCACCGCCATCACGCGCACCCCTTCTGGCCAGATAAAGTCGGGAGCAATCTGAATATGAAGCGGTTGATCTTCCGCATCTCGATAACCAATAATGTTGAGATGGTACTCCTCTCTGACAGCCAAGTCCTGAAGACTTTTTCCTACCCAGCTGGATGGAACCGTAAACTCGACTACTACCACTTCTTCATCCAACTGGAAAACTTCAATCCGGTGTTGGAAAAGAACCATTTTGGCGAGGGACATGCCTGCTTCTACCTCTGGCAGGATGACCAAATCAGCCCCAATCTTTTCCAGAATTTCTTTGGTCACTTCATTTTTGACCTTGGCAATGACGTGCTCGACACCTAGTGCCTTACAGTGCATGACAGCCAGCACACTGGACTCCAGGTTTTCACCCGTCGCGATCACGACTGTGTCACAGTTCCCAATATCTGCTGCATCCAAGAGGTCCAACTCCGTAATGTCTCCAACAATTCCAGTCGTAATCATGGATTCATATTGGTTGATCACATCTGCGTGATCATCAATCGCAACAATATCCACATCCTGGTCTTGCAGGGTTTTCAGGACACTCTGTCCAAAAATTCCTAATCCTAAAATTCCAATGGTTCGATTTGCCATAAGTTTCTCCTATCCGATAATGATGTCTGCTTTAGCATATTGCAAGGCATCTGCCTTCTTAGCTTTGTAATTGTTCAAACTGACCATGAGGGTCAAGGGGCCGATCCGACCGATAAACATAAGCACCATGATGATCCCCAGCCCTGCTCCATTTAAGGTCGAGGTCACATTGGCTGTCACGCCTACTGTCGCTAGAGCCGATACTACCTCAAAGACCAGGTACAAAAAGCGTTGACCATCCGGAGTCACGAGACAAAGGCCAAAGAGTCCAAGGAGAAAAGTCAACTGGAAAATCACTGCCGTCCCCAAAGAGCGTTGGACCAAGTCTGGTGCGATGGTGCGCTTACCCAGGTTGGTATGTGGCAAGCCGAGCAACTCTTTGCGCGCTAAGAGAATCAGCACCAAGAAGGTGGTGATCTTCATCCCCCCTGCTGTCCCGCCTGGTGCCCCACCTAGGAACATCTGTAAGAGATAGATAAAGAGCGTCACTGGCCGGACTGCTGTATAATCCAACGAGGCAAAACCAGCCGTCCGCATACTGACAGTTTGGAAGAAGCTGACCAAGATCTTCTCTCCTAACGGAAGGGACCCAATCGTTGCTGGATTATTAAACTCGGTCATAAGACTAGTCACTGTCCCAAAGAGAAGGATCGCCGCCGTTAACCAGAGAACCACCTTGGTATGGAAGCGAAGAGTTCGCCGCCCTGATTGATTGCGGGCCTTGGTGGCTAGGTCAAACCAGACCATGAAGCCCAAGCCCCCAGTAATAATAAGGGCAGACAAGGTCAGATTGACCAACCAATCGGTCTGGAAGCTCATCATACTATCGCCTCCAAAATTATCAAAGCCCGCATTACAAAAGGCCGAGACCGCAACAAAGATGGAGTTAAAGATCCCATGCCCCCAGCCAAAGCGAGGGATAAAGCGGGTCATGAGGAGCAAGGCCCCCACCCCTTCGATGGTAAAGGTGGTAATGAAGATGGAGCGGACAAAACGGGCTAAGCTCTGGTTATTGCTAAAGCTAAAGCTGTCCCGGATGGTCTGTCGGTCCTTGTAGCTGAGCTTTTGACGACCTTCCATAAAGAAGAGACCGATAAAGGTCAAGATCCCTAGGCCTCCGATCTGGATCAAGAGCATACAGATCAATTGCCCCAAACCATTATAGGTCGAAGCCACCGACTGGGTAAAGAGCCCCGTCACACAGACCATGGAGACCGCTGTAAAGAGGTGGTCGATATAGCCTGCTTTTGAGCTCGCTTGCTGGACAAAAGGCAGACTCAATAAGAGCGAGCCCACCAGGATAACCAAGGCAAAGCTGAGAAAGATTCGCCTTGCCGGAGACAGGCTTTTAATTTTGGCCTGCCATTGTTTAAAAAATAATTTGACTAACATAGCTTCATTGTATCATAAAAAGTGAAAAGACCTACAAGTGATGAACCATCTCTAGGCACAATTCTAGGGCCTTCTCAAAAGCTTCAGCCCCCCAGTCACGCTGGTCATAATTTTCTAGGTCTGCAAGAGAATCTGCGGTAAATAGGAGCAAGCCCCAAACTGCATCACGAAGCTGGGCGACTGCTGCAAGTGAGGCACACTCCATCTCCACAACACGACACCCTTCTTCAATGCGATAGGCCACCTTGTCAGGTGTTTCTCTATAAAAACCGTCCGTCGACCAGGTCATGACCTCTTGATAAGGAATATCTTTTCCTTTCAAGACAGTTTCAATGGCGGTCAGTGCACGACTGTCCACTTCGATATAACGAGAAGGCGCTACATAATGGTAACTGGCTCCCTCATCTCGCAAGGCCTTGGTCGGGATCAAAAAGGCATTTTCTTCTATGTCCACCAAGACGCCACAGCTTCCTGAGGAAATGATTTTCCTCACCCCATAGCCAATCAACCAATCCATGAATTGGGCAGCAGGTGCAGATCCAACTGGCGCTTGTGCCAAGCAGACTTTCTCCCCTTGGTGCTCCAGAACATAGACTGGATAAGCCTTGGTAGCTGAAACAAAGGTAGCCACTTGCTCAGCTCCAACAGTTTTGGCAAAGCGATCAATCTCATCCTCCAAGAAAGCATACACACATTTTTCAGGTAGGTGCAGATCAAGTCCCTCATGGGTCGGCATAATGACTGCCTGCGGGTTGTCATCAAACTCTAAAATAGGAATTTCATGTTTTTGGATCATCCCTTCTCCTTTTTAATGGGTATTTCTTTGATGACACGGGCTGGGTTTCCTGCAAGGACCACATTGTCACCAAAAGACTTGGTCACGACTGCCCCAGCGCCAGCGACCACATTGTCACCCAGCGTGACACCAGGAAGGATGGTGACCCCTCCTCCTGCCCAGAAATTGTCCCCTATCGTAATCGGAGCTCCGTACTCAAGACCCGAGTTGCGCTCATCTGGATCCAGCGGGTGTAAGGGGGTCAAAAATTGGCAATTGGGACCAATCATGGCATTCTTTCCGATCGTAATGGGACAAATATCCAACATGGTCAAATTGTAATTGGCATAGAAATTTTCTCCTATATGGATGTTGCCCCCATAATCCACAAGAACCTGGCGATTGAGATAGAGGTTTTCACCGGTTGATCCAAACCACTCTTTGATGATGGATGCCCCCTTTTTAGGATCCAACTCTTGGTTAAAGGCCTCTTGTTTCTCCCGAGAGGCTTTTGCCAAAGCCCGTAATTCAGGGTCCGCAGGTCTATAATAGTCACCCGCAATCATTTTTTCATATTCACTGGCCATAAGGAAACCTCCACGTTATTTTGACATATTATAGCAGAATTTCCCCTTTAAAACAAACGTCAGAATAAGGCTTTACAAGGAAAAAGATCATAAATGCTTAAAAATAATTAAAAACACTTGCATTAACTTAATAAATGATGTAGAATATAGGCAAGAACAGAAACAAGGAGCGAGCTCATGTATCAGGAACAACGACTCGAAAAAATATTAGAACTCTTAGAAGAGCGAAAACAGCTATCGGCTAAAGAAATGGTCGACTATTTCAAGGTCTCAAAAGATACCATCCGTCGAGACTTCGCTCTCCTTAGTCAGCGCCAGCTGGTCCGCAGGACCCATGGTGGACTCCTCCCCTTAAACAAAGAACCCGGCCCTTCTTACCTAGACCGTAGTCAGAAAGCCAACAAGGAAAAGACTGCTATGGCTCAAAAGGCCCTGCAATTGATCCAAGATGGCCAAGTGATCTTTCTCGACGTTTCTACCTCGATGACCCTGCTTGCTGGCTTGCTTAATAAGGAAGTCACAGTCTATTCGCATTCCCTTGACAATACCATCCAGCTCAGTAGCCATTCCCAGGTTGACTTTCATCTTTTAGGAGGAAAATTCTACCCTAAAAACCGCTTCTACTATGACGCGAATCAAGCACAAATACTGGACAATCTTCGCTTTGATCTCGCTTTTTTTGGAGCGAGTAGCTTAGCCAATGGCGAAGTCACCTTTGAGGATGCTGAAGACGTTGCAGTCAAGTCTCTCGTTTTTGAGCGGACTCGTACCAAGGTGCTGGTGGCAGAAAGTACCAAGTTCCACCAACATGCCAACTACTATCTCGCTCGTCTCCAACAATTTGACTATTGGATTACTGATCAAAAACCAAGCCCTGACATCCTTAAACAAGTCGGCAACGAAACCACTATTCTCTATTAGGAGGTAATCTTTATGTCTCACATTCGTCTCATCATCAGCGATATCGATGGCACCATCTTAAATGACCACCATCAGATTGACCCAGAGTTGGCAGCATTGATCCCAGATTTAAAGCGTGAAGAGATCCCTTTCGTGCTAGCCTCTGCTCGCTCCCCCAAAGGAATGGCACCCATTGCCAAAGAACTCGGTATAGAAGACTGCCCCATGGCCTGCTACAACGGGGCCTTGATTCAAAAAGGCGAGCAGGTTCTGTTTGAGCATCCCTTAGACAAGAATGAAGCTCGTCAGTTTATCGACTGGGCCAACCAACACTTCCCTCAAGTTTCGATCAACCTCTATAGCGGAAAAGACTGGATGACCGATCATCTCGACCAATGGAGCCGAGAGGAAGCCCGGATTACAGGGGAAAAACCTCTTATTCTTCCCCTATTGGATCCTTTGCTGGATATGACAAAGCCCCTCCACAAATTGCTCTTAATTGGAGATGCAGAAGAGATCCAAGCCCTCTATCGTGCTATTTCTGCCGATGACTTCCCTTCTACCGCCTTTTATCTCTCCAAAGCCAACTACCTAGAAGTCACGGCTAAGCACGTCTCTAAAGAGGATGCTCTGGTTGAACTCGCCAACCACTACCACTTGATCTTAGAAGAAGTCCTCACCATGGGGGACAACTTCAATGACCTTCCTATGCTCAAAAAAGCAGGCATCGGGGTCGCTATGGGCAACGCTCCTCAAGAGGTGAAAGACGGAGCAGCAGTCGTGACAAAGACCAACAATGAAAACGGGGCTGGGCAAGCGGTTGAAACCTATGTGTTGATTTAGTCATCCGTTTAAAAAGGACGTCGAGTATAATACCCGACGTCCTTTTTGACGAATGTATAGCACTAAAACTACATCATTTTCATATAAATGCTATCCCAACAATGTCTGCAGAATTGGAACCACAATCACAAATAAGACTGTGCTGAGAGTGACCACATTCGTTGAAAACTCAACATCGCCTTTACCTTGATTGGCAAGGATAGGAAGAACTGCCAAGGCTGGTGTTGCTGATTGAATCATAAAGGTTCTAAATTCTGGTGCCACCATATTTGGAGAGAAGAACTTCAGAACCAAGAGCATGATGACCGGTGCAAGAATAAAACGACCAACCAGTGTGATAATGGTATCTTTATCAAAGCGAATCGTCTTAAGTCCTGCCTTAGCTAGGACGATACCGATATAGACAAGAGATAAGGGCGTTGTTAAACTACCAATATAAGTCAAGGTACTTTCCGCAAAACTTGGAACAGGAATACGTAACACCAAAAAGACGAGGGCTACGAGAAAACCTAATAAAGGAGCTGGGAAAAGCTTCTTCCAATTAAATTTTTGAGCCTGTTTTGAAGCCCCTTCTTTACTATCAGAAGTCATCAGATAGACACCTAATGTCCAAGTAGATACTGTATTTGTAATATAATAAACCAAGAAGTAAGGAAGGGCTTGATTTCCAAACAAAGCGATATTTAAAGGCAAACCAATAAATATGGTATTGGCATTAACAAAGGTATTAATCATGGTTCCTCGGCGTCCTGGGCGCACTTTAAAAACTTTCACTGCGATAAAGGCCGCTAGGTAACCAAGAATGAAGGCGATAAACGTATAGAGCAAACCGCCAGACAAGCTAATCAATTTATCTAAAGTTAAATATTTAAGAACAGAGGTAAAAATTGCAACAGGCATGGCCACGTTCATAATCAGTTTAGATAAGTCATTTCCGAAGCTCTCTTGAAACCAACCACGGACTTGCAAGAAATAACCAAGAATGATGATGACGATAATGGGCACAATACTCTGAATTGAAGTTAAAAAGATTTCCATAGTCTCCCTTTCTATCTAACAGGATATACAAGAAAAGGTGTACGAGGCATCCAGTCGCACTCGTACACCCCATTCCCATTTACTTATTTATATTCTGGGTACCATTTTAAATTACGAACTGCTTTAGCCATATCTGTTTCTTGAGCACGCGCAAGACCTTGTTCTTGCGCTTTTTTAGCAACTGCTTCTGCTACTTTGATAGACACATCAGCTACATACTTGAATGGAGGTAAGACTGGTGCTCCTGGTTCGCCTGGATTGACAATACCACTCAATGAATGTGCGGCAGCTCCAATCATTTCATCCGTCAACAGACTCGCTTCAGAAGCCAGCATACCAAGTCCAAGACCTGGATAAATCAGTGCGTTATTCGCTTGACCAATCACGTAGTCCACACCTTTATAGGAAACTGTACCAGCTGGAATTCCTGTTGCAACAAATGCTTTTCCGTCTGACCATTCGATCAAATCTTTGGCACTTGCTTCAGCTAGTTTGGTTGGGTTTGACAATGGGAAAATGATAGGATGTTCAGTGTTTTCACACATAGCTTCTACAATTTCTTTTGTGAAAGTATTTGGCTGAGTTGAAGTTCCCACAAGAATGGTTGGTTTAACCGTCTTCACTACTTCAAGAAGGTCCGTCAACTGATCTGCATTGGCAAAATCAGAACGTTTCTTAGCAAATGGTTTTTGTTGCGGCGTTAAGTCATCCATATCATCAAAAAGGAGACCTTGTTTGTCGACCATAAAGAAGCGTTTATAAGCTTCTTCTTCAGGCAGACCTTCACTAACCATTTCACGAAGGACACGAGAAGCAATCCCTGCACCAGCAGTCCCACCACCATAGCAGAGATAAACTTGATCCGTTAATTTTTCACCTGTAATATCCAATGCCCCAAAGATCCCACCAAGGGTTACAATACCAGTTCCTTGGATATCATCGTTAAAGGTTGGGATTTGTTTTCGATATTTTTCAAGGATGTTGGCAGCATTTAAGCGACCGAAATCTTCCCAGTGAAGGTAGAGTTTAGGGAAAAGACGTTCTGCAGTTTGGACAAATTGATCGATAAAATCATAGTAACGATCACCACGCACACGTTCGTGGCGATTTCCCAAGTAATTAGGATTGTTACGAAGTTCTTCACGATTGGTACCTGCGTCAATGACCAAAGGAAGTACCATTGAAGGATCAATTCCTGCAGCTCCAGTATAGACCATCAGTTTCCCAACAGAAATATCGACACCATTTGTACCCCAGTCACCAATACCGAGAATACCTTCTGCATCTGTCACAACAATAAGACGAATTTCACGATCACCCGCTGCATTTTTCAAAGTCGCTTCGATATTTTCAGGGTGATTGATGTCAAGATAGGCCGCATATTGTGGGTCTACAAAAAGATCGCTATAGCCTTCGATGGTATCGGCAATAGTTGGATCATAAACAATGGGATTAAACTCTTCCAAATGTTGAGCAAATAGGTAGTAAAATAGAGTACGATTTGTATTAAAAATTTCCATTAGGAACAAACGTTTTTCCAAATCATTAACCTTTGTTTGCATTTGCGCATAAGTTTGCGCTGCTTGTTCTTCAATGGTTTGAACGTAAGGTGGTAGGAGGCCAATGAGACCTAGTTGCTTACGTTCCTCTAAAGTAAAGGCAGTTCCTTTATTGAGGAAAGGGTTGTTTAAAATATCATGTGCAGTCATCATGTGACCTCCTTATTAGTTTAATTTATTATACCACTTATTTGCATTAAATGACACTTTGTTCTATATATGATACAATATGAATGAATCACTCAATGAAAGTTCAGGCGATACAACCGAAAATGATGCGATTTCAATAGATAACAAAATAATAGGTTTATCCATCACTTCCTAGATAGTCACGGTCATCTCTTAAAAAAGCCTGTTCCTTTCCACCTTTTAGAAGGTTATTCTCATCAAAAGATCCACTGTTTTCAGGTACTCTTTTTTCCACTTATGATGATCAATACCTATAAAAGCCATAGATAATAAATCCAAAATATGTTTGTTATAAGATACTTTGTTTTGTTTAAGGTGTTATTTTTGTCATTTAAAACTTGTATTCTGGTTACATGAAAACAAAACATTATTTACAACGGTATATAGCGCAAAAGGTCAAATATTTGCGAAAAAAACAAAACATGAGTCAAGAGGAGCTATCGGAACGGGCAGATCTTGGATTAAAATACATCAATCAATTGGAAAATCAAAACGTGAATCTGACCATTCACAGTCTTGAAAAAGTCATTTCTGCTCTTGAGTTAACGCCTGAAGAATTCTTCAATTTTAATTCACTTGAATCATCTTCAGATCCTAACGACAATCTTTCACTTAAGAGAGTAAATATGAAAATTAAGCAACTTCCAGTTGGAAAAAGGGAGAAGATCCTAACGATTTTCGAAGATCTTTTAGATAGCCTTTAATGATCCTCTGACTCACCTCAGATTGTAACAAACAAAAAATCATATAGTCAAATTAGCTATCACGGATAATTTTTGCTTATCCATGTCTGTCTATTTAGAAGAGGGAGCCCAATGAATCTTAAGGACTTTTATTATTTTCTTGATCTTAGTCAACAGTAATCCTTTACTGGGGTTGCCCAAAAACACGGGATCAGTCAACCATCCGTTTCCTATGCGATTAAACGACTAGAAAAGGAATTTCACTGCCCATTAATCGCGCACGATCCTTCTCACCGTACTTTCAAATTAACGCCCCAAGGAGAAATCTTGCTACGACATATTCAAAAGGTCCTACCTGAGATTCAAGGAGCTAAAAAAGAGATCCTCCGGAGTCTCTCTCAATTCAATACGATTGGTTTCCCACCAATCATCATTGACTATCTTGTCCGAAAACAACCCGCCTTTATCAGTAATGTTGCAGCTCTTCAAAGTATCCATCCTGTTCAAGAAGGGTCTGTCGAACTTTTGGAATTACTTTCCAAAGGAGAACTAGATGCTAGTTTTTTAGGGAGTTTAGAACCGATTAAAGATCATCGCTTCCAGGTAAGAGAAATGGCCAAACGAGATCTCTTCTATATCCTTCATCACAACCATCCACTAGCCTCAAAAAAAGTATTACAATTTTCAGACGTCATCGATGAAGATTTTATCATTCCAGATGAGCACTTTGTTCATTTAAAAGCCTTTGAACTGTTGAATGAGCGCTATCACCATGAGGCTACGCCCTTCTTTCAGACGGATGATATTCAGCTCCTAAAACAACTTCTTCGTAAACAAGTGGGGATCAGTTTACTAGCAGATCTTGCACTAACAGATGATGAAGAGGAATTGATTGCCATTCCGATGGATGAAGACGAACGGATCAGCTTTTACGTTTCATTAGTTGAACCGAGGGAAAGTAATCTCAAACCGGAGGTCATCCAATTCTTTGAAAAATTACTAAGCTAATCACAACCTCCATTCTTTGTCCTGATTTAGAAACATAAATAAAGTGACTAGCTAGTATTTTTTACGACTAAAAAATATAGTAGAAATGCCGATAAAATAAGGATTCCTGCAAATTTGTGGGAATCCTATTTTCTTTTGCGCACTTTGTATATTTAAATTATTTTATGTATATTTTTATCTCTCGTATTTTTATCAATAATTAGGGATATAAAAGTCGACAAAACCCTTGATTATTATACCGTTGACAAGTTTTTTAAAAACCTGTATGATAGAAAAAAGTTAATTAAAAAGGGGACGTATTTTGAAAAAATATACTATTTCACGTAAACAAACTTTAACTTTAGCTTCCGTTGTTTTAGCAACTGTCTTCACAGGAACGACTATTGCTTCTGCTGATGACGTTGCACCTAGCACAACCCAAGCTGCTCCTGTAGCTACTACAGCTGCAAAATCACCTATCACGGCTGCAACCGAAGAAATCAACGCCAAAGCCAATACACCAGTTGTTCCTGTTGATAAAGCAAAAACTGGGGATGTTATCGCTGTGGACGTTAAAAAAACTGGCCCATCTGCTAAAACAGACGGTGCAGATACAACCACTACCTCAACAGCAACCATCAAAACGACTAGCTTAGCAGATCAAGACACACCTGTTGGCACTTCAAAACCAGTCTCTTCTACCAAGACAGCTACATCCACTAAAGAAACAGCTGACTACACTGAGACAACAACTGAAACAGTCAATAAAACAACTGTGGTCGAAGTTACAAAAGAAGCCGATATCGTCAATAAAAAAGAAGTTCAAGGAACATCCGACATCGTCTTTGTCATCGACAAATCAACTTCAATGGATTCTCACATCAGGGATACGATGAAGAATGTCGAGACCTTCGTTCGCAATCTATCGGCAAAAAATATTCAAGCTCGTTTAGGATTGGTTGAATACGAAAGAGCTAGTGAAGTTAAATACCATGATTTCAATGGATCTAAGTTCACAAGTGATACAGAAAGTTTCATTTCTGCTTTGAAAACCATTAAAACTAAAGGCTACTATGAAAATGCTACTGTTCCATTGCATCATATCGCTACTTCAGGAGACTACAACTGGGGGACTGGGGCAAACAACCATCGCTTTGCTTTCTTGATTACAGATGAGGACATTGATCTTACAAAGGATACACCAACAAAAGAAGCGACACTGAAAGCCCTTAAAGATGCTGGTATCTCTTTGACAGTGGTTGGTGAAACACGTGAAAAAAAAGACTTTGATCCATTGGTCAATGGAACAAATGGTCTCTACTTAGATATCGACAAAAACTTTGCTAACTTGTTGAACGTTCAATTTGCCAATAAAGTCGTTGAAACTGTCCAAAAAGGTCGTGTCTTCAAAGTCCAAACAGACAAGTATGAGTTGATCTCAAAAACTCATCGTGTGGCGAAAGTAAAACCACAAACTCCTAGCATCCAAACGCCTGCAACACCGACTCCTACTCCTCAAAAACCGGCTGTTGTAACCCCTGCGAAACCGACTGTATTCACACCTGCTAAAAACGAGCCTGCCAAAACAGCAGTCTATATCGCACCTGCAGCTCTTCCTCAAAAAGAAGCAAGTCTTCCAAATACAGGAAGCAAGACCTCAATTGCCTTGACAACTCTTGGCCTTGGTCTTCTTAGCATGAGTGCTGCCTTTGGCCTCTCTCGTAAAACAAAGAAAGACTAACATGAAAAGCCTAATCCGTTGATTGGGCTTTTTATCACTCAAAATTTCCCCTTTGCTATTTTCATTAGAAAGCGGAAATCTTCAACTTCTACCAAGAGATTCTTGTCCTCCGCTATGATATAATGGGGACAGTACAAGGGAGGAAACCAATGTTACAAGAACTAGCCTTTACAGGCCAATGGAGACACTATCAAAAACGCGTTCTCGATAAGAGTGACGCTTTTATGGCGGATGGCCACCTGCATTTGGTAGCAGCTCCTGGCTCTGGAAAAACAACCCTGGGAATCGAATTTATCAGACGCTTCGGCCAGCCAACCCTGATCTTGGCTCCAACGGTCACCATTCGTCAACAATGGGTGGACCGGATTATCCAGGCATTCTTGAGTGATGAAAGCCAAGCAGAACAACTGATTTCACAAGACTTAAAACATCCTAAGCTGATTACAGTGGCTACCTATCAGGCCCTACACAGCGCCATGAACCAAGTCGTCGGTCAATCACAATCTGAGGATACCGATGACCAGGTAGAGATTGAAACATTTGATTTCAAAGGCTTTGATATCTTTACTACTTTCAAGGCCATCTCACTTGGGACCCTTTGTTTAGATGAGTGCCACCACTTACGCAATGAATGGTGGAAGAGCTTGGAAGCTTTTCGTCAAGCCTTCCCTGACTTAAAGATGATCTCCCTTACCGCCACCCCGCCCTATGAAGGGGATCCTGCCCTTTGGGATCGCTATATCCGCATGTGTGGTGAGATTGATGAGGAAATTACGGTTCCCGAATTGGTCAAGGAAGATACCCTTTGTCCCCACCAAGACTATGTCTACTTTGCCTTTCCAACCAAGGAAGAGCAAGAGCAGTTGGACGCTTTTAGCCAACAAAAGAATGCTCTCTTGCAACAACTGACTTCCGATCCCCTCTTTTGCCAATACCTCCAAACCTGCCAGGCCTTATCTGGTCAGATTAGCGATGATGAATTGCTCAATGAGCCCAAGTATCTCTCTGCTACCCTGATCTTTCTTCGAAGCAAGGGAATTGACTTTCCCAAACGTTTCCAGGACCTTTTAGGAGCCAAGAAACTACCTGCTTTCACCCTGGACTGGCTTGAAATTCTCCTGCAAGGTCTGCTCTTTCAGGTGCCTCACTGGTACAATCTACCTGAGGAATACGAGAAGCAACTGCTTCATGAATTAAAAGCAGCCAGCTTGATCGATCGAAAACAAGTCAAACTGGTCCGCAACAAAAAACAAGACCTTCTACTCAACCAATCCCTCGGAAAACTTAATGCCGTCCGAGAGATTTTCAAGGCCGAATACCAGGCTCTTGGAAGCCAACTACGACAACTGGTATTAACAGACTATATTCGTCAAGATTTTGAAGTTCATCTAGGAGATAAGGACGCCCAATTTACTCAATTGGGAGTGCTCTCTTATTTCGAATCTATTCGCAGGGAAAGCTTAGAGCAAGCAACTCCTCCTGCCATCGCTGTCTTAACCGGTAGCATCGTCATCATCCCGACGGTTGCTAAGCCAAGACTAGAGGAGCTGTTAGGAGGGAATAGACTGACTTATCAAAGTGTTGGCCAATTATCTCCTGATGACTTTCTCAAGGTTCGTTTGGTCGGTTCTCAACATGATTTGGTGACAGCTGTGACCCAGCTCTTTCAAGAGGGCCTCATCCAGGTTGTTATTGGAACCAAGTCTCTTCTAGGAGAAGGCTGGGATGCTCCTTGTGTCAATTCCCTGATCCTAGCGAGCTTTGTCGGCAGCTTTATGCTCAGCAACCAAATGCGAGGTCGTGCCATCCGAGTGTGGCCTGAGGATCCAGACAAGACCAGTAATATCTGGCATCTAGTCTCTATCAACCTTTCCCTAAAGAAATGGTATGAAAAGTCCGATCTTGAAAAGGAAGAAATCGAAGCCATCACTGATCAGTTGAAAGAATACAGTCCTGATCTGGAGCTCTTAGAAAGACGGATGAAGCAATTTTTAGGTCTCCATTACAAGGAGCCCTTCATCGAATCCGGTATTGAGCGTCTAGCCTTTGACAATATCCGCTATACCAAAAAACAGTTGCAAAAACTCAATGAAGAAACCTTAGAGCGCTCCACCCATCGTCAAGAACTCCGAGACGGCTGGAAAAAAGCCCTGCCTATTCTGGAGAATATGGAGATTGCAAACGAGGTCCAAGTGGATAAACACTTCCTGCCCCTGGCCCTATTTTTTGACGCCAGGAAGCTAGCTCGTTGGCTAACGGCCGCCACTTTGACCGATGCTTTCGCCAACTTTATTTACTATTCATATAGAGGAGGATGGAATAAAGGGTCTCTTATTCTTCTATTCTTCCTAGCTGTTCTCGCACTCCTTGCCTGGCTCCGCTACTATCTTTATAAGAGCCCTTATAAACGGCTAGAAGTCTTTGGTCAGGCTATCCACCAAGCTCTGCTCCTCTTTGGGCATATTCAGACTCAAGAGACCCGTATCCAAGTCGTACGAGACAGAAAGGATGCCATCAACACGCTAATCTATATGAAAGGCGGAACCATGCGGGAGAAGGAACTCTTCTCGCAAACCATGATCGAGTTTTTCGCTCCAATTGAAAATCAGCGCTATATCCTGAAAGCACAGGAAAAAGTGTCCGATCAGACAGAATATTTCGCAGTACCAAGCCTCTTTGACAAACGGAAAGAGGATGCCCAAGCCTTTGTGGAACAAATCCGAAAGAGTCTGGGCAAGTATGACCTCGTCTATACCCGAAGTGCCGAAGGCCGTGCCATTCTCCTTGATGCGCGCATCAAGGCCCTAGCCAACAAACAAGAGCGCACCTTCACCAAGAAACAAGTGATGTCGGATTTGAAATAAGATTTTATTTCACTACAAAAAATTCTAGTAGACAGCCTCTACTAGAATTTTTTTGTTAGTCAAGTACAATCATAGCCTTAATAGTCTTACGTTCATCCATGTCCTTATAAGCTTGGTCGATATCTTCCAGTTTATAGCTTGAGGTAAAGACACGACCCGGATTGATATCACCATCAAGGACCGCTTTTAACAAAACTTGTTTGTCATAAGTAGTAACTGAGGCTGCTCCACCTGCCACTGAGATATTTTGAGCAAAGGTCGAACCAAGGGCACGGTTATTGTAATGAGGAACGCCCACAAATCCCATGCGCCCTCCATTATGGAGGACTCCGAGAGCTTGCTCAACAGCTGCTTCTGTACCGACACATTCGAGAGCTGCATCTGCTCCGCCTCCAAGGATTTCACGGACCTTGGCAATCCCTTCTTCACCACGCTCAGCCACAACAGCTGTCGCACCTGACTCCAAGGCCATTTGTTGACGGTCTTGGTGGCGACTCATAAGGACGATTTGCGATGCCCCCCGCATCTTAGCTGCAATGACAGCACATTGGCCTACAGCTCCATCCCCGATGACCACGACTTTGTCACCCGGTTTCACATGAGCCACACGCGCCGCATGGTAACCCGTCGGCATAACATCTGCTAGTGTCAAGAAGGATTTGAGCATGGCTTCAGTATAATCAGACGGTTGCCCAGGGATTTTGACAAGGGCCCAGTTGGCATAGTGGAAGCGGATATACTCCGCTTGCACCCCGTCAGACCAGTTGTTCCCAATATGGCGGTCACAAGTCCCGTCATAGCCTGCACGACAGGCATCACACTGACCACAACCATGGGTGAAAGGCGCAATCACAAAGTCCCCCGGTTTGACCGTTGTAATAGCCTCACCGATTTCTTCAATGATCCCAATGGCTTCGTGACCACTATTTTGATGGCCCGCTTTAATATCTGGATTGCGGTAGCTCCAGAGATCGGAGCCACAGACACAGGTGCGAACAATGCGGAGAATAACATCTTTAGCATCCATAATCTTTGGACGGTCCATTGTTGTTAACCCAATGGTTCCCGCTTCCGTATAAATCGCTGATTTCATATAATCACCTCGGATTTTTATTACATTTATTATATCAAAAAACTATATTTTATATATTTTTTGCTTTTCAACACAGAAAGAAGCAGCTTTCGCTACTTCTTTGACTTTTAAATATTATTGTTTCAATTCAATTCCTTTATGTCCTTTTTTCACTAGCATCATAAAGTCATGGTAATCTCCAGGCTCATCACCTTCTAGTCCTGCTTCTGTGAGGCCTACATAGTAAGAACCTTTAACCTCACTTGCGTTTGAATCAAAGAACCCTTCTCTCAAGATTTTTTGAACAGTCACGGTTTGAAAATCCATAGACTCTTTAGCAAGCTGTTGCACCGAAAACGTTACAACCAGCTGCGTTTTGTCTTTTCTATACTCGTCTTCGTCGTAAGTACCAAAAGAGTAACTAACTGGCATCGCCTTTGGAGACTCATATTCTGCTGCATCCACTGCATTGAATTTTTCTTGCACGTCTTTGATTTGTTTATCTAATTGTTCAAATTTCTTGTCTGTTTCCGAAGAAGCCTTTGCACTCAGCCATAGCTTGATGTTTTCCTTTTTCAATGACTTTATTTGAACTTCCAACTTTTCTCTGAGTTGTTGTTTTTGGCGATAGAAATTGCGTTCAAACTGTTTTTGGGCTAGTTCTAAAATTTGTTTTTCATTCTTTCCTCCTAAATCCCCGAGGTTCAAATCCAATCCTGTATAGGCAAGCACATTCCCTTTTCCATCAAAATGATAGACCGCCGTCACCGTGTTATATTGATCCAGCACTACACTCTCTCCGTGATGCACATCCATCCATACTGTATCCGTCGTTTGCAACGCTTCTGGCAGTGAGATTTTTTGCAAACCACCGCCACCGCAAGCTACAAGCGCAACGGAAACCAGTGACATCAGCGCTAGTTTCATCCATGTCTTCATTTTCTTCCTCCAACGTTCAAACTCTCATACATTATTATACTACACACAGCCAAAATCTGCTTGCTTTCTCCAAACAAAAACACCAGAGAGCGTCATCGCAATCTCGACGTTTGAGAGTGCCGTTTGATGGCCGATGAGATTATCGGACTGGAAGACGAAACCAATCGTGTGGTTTCTGTAGCTATCCCAATCGCGGTCTTTAAATTGCTTTGTTGATTTTCCTTGGATGAGTAAATCACCCGATGTGTATTGGTCGAGTCCACCGATGATATTTAATAGGGTGGTTTTCCCAGAACCCGATTGTCCGAGAATGGAGACAAACTCATTTTCACGGAAGCGAATCGAGATGTCTTTGAGCGCGTGAAACTCTTGACTAGCTGTATGATAAACTTTTGAAATATGTTGTAGCTGTAACACGGGTTCTATCCTTTCAGTGTTATAAGTAGTCTATCATAATTTCATACTGGAGTAAATATGTTAAATTTACAATTCAACAAATGGATAATCAACTTCTTATGAATGATCATGCCCATGACTTTGACTGGCTTCCAGCTCTTCGATATTTCGCTTGTGGGCGCGGTGAGTTGCTAGGTCTTCATCCACTTCGATGGTGATATTTTGAAAGCCCCTCTCTTTGAGCAAGTCTCGGATAGACTCTTTGCAGACCTCCATATGTTTGACATGCTCCAGACAAACATGAACAATGGCATTTTTCTCTAGTCCATCCATGGTCCAAAGATTAAGCTGATTGACACTAGCGACATGGTCCAACTGCTCTAAGTCATTCTTAACTTGCTTGATATCTACCCCTTCTGGCACAGCATCGAGAAAAATCTTGAGCGTGCTCCAAAAACGTGGAATTGCTTTTGACAGAATAAAGATGGAAATGGCAAGAGATAAGAGCGGATCCAGAATATACCAGTCGGTAAATCGTAGAACAATGGCCATTAGGATAACAGCCACCCAACCCAAGGTATCTTCCAGAAAATGCAGGCTGAGAATGGATTCGTTCTTGGTTTGTCCTTTGCGAATGACGAGACTCGCTAGCACATTGATGCTGACGGCTATGATTCCTAGCCAAAGGATGCCCTCATCGTTGACAGGTTGTGGATGAAAGATTTTCGTTATATTTTCCAAAATAACCAGAACGGACCCTGTCATGAGAATCACTGCCGTTACCATGGCCCCTAAAAGGCTAAAGCGCTTGTAGCCCAAGGTATAGCGGCTGTCTTCTTCGCGATTGGAGATACTTTCCAAAAAGGCGGAGATCCCAATAGCGATCGCATCTCCCAAGTCATGGACCGAATCCGCAAGGACAGCGCTGGATCCAAAAATCCCTCCTGCAATAAACTCAACAATGGCATAACTCAAATTCAAGAAAAAAGCGATCCAGACCGCATGTTTTGTCTTCATAATCCTTAATCCTTTGTTATAATAGATTCATGAACATCATGTTCATTATCATTATCTAACATTCACAACAGAAAGGATAGGAGCAAACTGTTTAGGGTGTCCGTTACTGAACAGTTTGTTCTAAGTGTCCATATGACAGCACAGGATCGTCGCATCACCAAAACTCGAAAAGCTATCTATCAAGCTTTTTTACAATTACTCAACCAAAAAGACTACGAGGCCATCACGGTTCAGGAAATCATTGACTTAGCCGATGTGGGGCGATCAACCTTTTACAGCCATTACGAAAGTAAGGAATTATTGCTAGATGAACTCTGTCAAAAGCTCTTTCACCATCTCTTTGAGCGTGCTGAACACCTCTCACCACAAGACTATCTGGCTCATATCTTTCAGCATTTCAAGAAAAATCAAGACCATGTGACCAGTCTCTTGCTCTCTAAAAACGATTATTTTATCCGGCAACTGCGAAAAGAACTAGAACACGATGTCTACCCAATGGTAGCCGACGAACTCATCAAGGCCCATCCAACTCTCCCTCACTCTTACCTCAAACACTTGGTCGTCAGCCATTTCATCGAAACCCTCAGCTGGTGGTTGAAAAAAGGCAAGTCCTACACCGAACAAGAAGTGACCCAGTTTTATTTGGAGATTTTAAAAGTGGGGTCGAACTAGAAGGGAGTATTTTCAATGACCAGCGTACAATTTTACTTTCTATTTCCATCACTCTTCATGCTTCACGAACTGGAAGAAATCGTTTGGATGCCATCCTTTGTCAAAAAAATATCAATCCAGTATCCAAACAATCGAATCCTATCTTATTACACTCCTTTTGCTTTCAATGCCATTGTCTTGGAGCAATTTCTGATCCTAATAACGTCGCTATATCTTAGTTACCAGTTTAACAACTATAGCATTTACGCAAGCATCATAATCGCTTATATCTACCATGTGTTCGGACATCTGATTCAAACAATCGTTATACGAAAATATGTGCCTGGATTGTTGACGGGCATTTTAACGAGTTTGCTTGCTCTTTGCAATCTCAAAAATGAATTTCCAATTAAACTTTATGGTTACTCTCTTTTTACCTTATTGGTTATTATTTTAAATCTTGTAGTATCATTTATGATTCTTCATAAAATCAGTCATAAAAAATAGTACTCAGGCAATCATATCTTAGAAAGGAAACCCTATGTTCTTCCCCATTCTTCTCGGCTTTTTTACAGCCTTCTTTGCCCTTGCTTTTGTTCTTCTTCACTTATTGGCTTCTCTTTCTGAAGTTAAAAAAGGGAATCACACCCTAGGAAATACATTTCTCCTCATCGGAAGTAGCCTTGCGACCTTATCACTCATCCTCTACTTCTTTTTACCGATTGTCGCTCTAGTCCTTTGGCTGATCGGCTGTGGTTTGATTTGCTACGGAGCCTATTGGAATGGGAAACACAAAGGAAACTTCCATCCAGCTCACCACCTGATTCGGATGGGCATCGCTCTGGTCCTTACCATCTTGTTAGCCATGTTATAAGAAAAGCTCAAGTTTTAAAAAACTTGAGCTTTTGTATTTGCTATTTGTTAAGCCATCAACAGCATGAGAATAGGGATCACCACCATGGTTGCAAGGGTCGTCTCTGTCACCATGACGGCTGCATAATCACTATCAGCTCCGTAAAGTCTGGCAACGACTGGCGCATTGGTCATCACAGGCATGGCGGACTGAATGATAAAGACCTGCTTCATCAAGCTTGGAAGAGGGGCCCAGTAGACGATAGTCGCCATCAAGAGTGGAGCAACCAGGAAGCGTCCGAATAGAATCAGTAGCTGATCTTTTCCCAGTACTAACTGCTTCACACCTACATGAGACACTGACAAGCCGATGAATATCATGGATAAAGGGGTTGTTAAATTACCCAGATACTGCAAATCACTGGCTAGAAAGGCTGGCAACTTGATCTGCAGCATCACCATGACTAGCCCCAAGAGAAAGCCCATCAGGGGCGGAGAAAAGACTTTCTTCAGACTCGTTTTGAGATCAAACTGTGCTTCTCCCTCACCATCCCGCTGGATGAGATAAGTTCCCAAAGTCCAGAAAAAGGTCGTATTGCACATGTAATAGATCAAAACATAGGGAATGCTGGCATCCCCGAAAAGGGCCTGGTTGATGGGGAGCCCCACAAAAATCGTATTGGAATTAAAAAACATGGAAATAAAGAGGCCACGGCGGTCCTGCCTCACTGCAAAGATCCTTGCTACTGCTGTCGCGATGCCAAGTAAAATGACCATAGACAGGGCAGGAAACCGCAAGGCTGGCAACATTATAAGTAGATCCGCTGCTGTGAAGCGCTGCGTGATGGTGTAAAGCATATAGCAGGGAAGAGCAACTTGAGTGACTAATTTTGCGATCAAGCCACGTGACTTGTCATCAAACCAGCCTTTTTCACCTATGACAAAGCCCACTAATATCATCCCCAGAATGACCAGGATCCCCGATATGCTCTTAAGAAAGATATCCATGTTCTCTCCTTTTCTTTTTATAAATTTGAACTAGAAAACCCATTATTTTCAAGTCCCAAAAACTACTCTAGTATATCACAAAAAGAGGTGGATCAAAATGCTCAACCTCTTGTATTTTATTGATTGTTACTAGTAGCCTTTCTTGGCCACCTTCGTCCATTGGTACCAACCAACCAGACTATTGATCAAGTAAATGAAGTATTTCCCTTGAATTTGAAGGCTTTTTCCCCACCAAAGATAGATGGAGAATACATTGGTAGCCGCCCAGAAAATCCACTGTTCGCGGTAGACAGCCGTCATCAAGAGTTGGCCGACACCATTGGTCGCATCTGTAACGGAATCCCTGAAAGGCCGATTGGCTCCAACTGATTGGTAAATGAAACCAATGGTTAACCACCAAAGCACACTAATTAATAAGTACTTGATCCATCCCACCGCATCCAATTTACGGGCAACAAATTCCTGCTGTTCTTTTTTTGAACTGAACTGGGCTTGGTAGATCAAAAAGTGTTAAAAATAAGACAGTAACCTCAGAATAGATACTGTCTTATCTCTTTTTTTACTTAAAGCCTTGATAGACTTGACAAATGGTAGAAAAGAACCGTGAGTTCTTGCCAGAAGCTGAAGTTAATCCTTCAACCTGGAAAACCCGCAGAGGTAACTTTTTCTATACATCTCGATTTTTCTGGCAATAATCATTAACCGATAAATATGTCTGTGAATCACCCAGCGACTCCGCTATGTCCATAATCCGCGGTGGTAGTAATCCTACTCGCTGGACAAGTTCGTGATCGCTGAATAATTCCCGTGGACTGCCGGCGAAGCCAAACTTCCCGTGTTCCATAACATACACCGACTCAAACTCGGTGGCGACCCAATCCATGTCATGGGTGATGGTCACAACTTGGTGGCCCGAATCAGCCAACTGATGGAAAATTGCGGTCAACTTGCGCCGGCTTTCCCAATCAAGCGACATCATCGGCTCATCAAATAAATAAATCGCCGGATCCACTGCTAAAACTGTGGCAACGCTCAACAGCTTGCGTTCCGACAATGACAGGTCATATGGACTTTCAGCTGTTTTATCATCCAAGCCAACTCTTTTTAGAGCCGCTAAAGCCCGCCTCGTAATCGTGTCGTGGTCATCCATGACCTGCGCGACACTCCACTCCACCTCTCGTTGAACGGTCGGGTTGAAAAGCTGATCGTCAGGATTCTGAAAAGTAATCCCAACCTTCAGTAACTTTTCGACTGGTTTAAGATCATTAAAATTTTCTCCATCGATCTTAATCACACCGGTTTGTGGTGTCAGCAAGCCCGTCAACAATTTGAAGAGCGTTGATTTGCCGGCACCATTTTGGCCGACAATCGCCACCATCGGATCGGCGAAGAGTTTGTCTTCAACATCCAAGCTAAAGGACCGTTCCGGATAAGTGAACGTCAGGTGGTTCAGTTCAATTGTGGACATAACAAACCTCCTTCAGTTCAGCGTCATTCACCGGATACCGGCCATCAGCCAAGTGCCAATCCATTTTTTGAGCAAGTTGCTGGATTGTCGGGGCTGGAATCTGCCAGTCAGCTTCCAAATGATTAAACACCTCACCCGGCCTGCCCTGGGCTACCATTTGACCCTCGTGCAGCACCCACACAACGTCGGCGACTTCGCACAAATCGTCAATTTCACTGGTGACAATGAAGACAGTCGTCTCTTTGACTTGGGCCAGCCATTGGAAAAATTGTCGGCGGCCAAGGGGATCCATCTGACTGGTCGGATCATCCATAATCAAAACAGCCGGGTTAGCCGCAATCGCCGTGGCAATTGCCAACCGCTGGCTCTGACCACCGGAAAGGCTTTCGGGACGCAAATTCAGCTGTTCAATCAGCCCCATTTGCGTTGCAACTTCTTCAACCCGTTTTTGAATCAGTCCTTCAGCCATTCCCTGATTAATCAAGTCAAAGGCGATTTCATCGGCAACCGTGTCTGCCAACCCGCTTAGTTGGCCAGCTGGATTTTGCAGTACAACTCCATTCATGGCATTATAAACGGGCCAATTGTCGGACACTCGCTGGCCAAACATGTGCCAGTCGCCCTCAATCTCAGCAGACACCATTTTGGGAATGACCCCTGCCAGCACACGGCACAAAGTCGATTTGCCGGAGTGGCTATTCCCGATAATCCCAACCACCTGGCCGGTATGAACCTCCGCGTTAATCTGACGCAGTTGTGGTTGCTCAGTACCCGGATAACGGGTGGTCAAATTTTCAATTACAATCCGTTTATCTTCGTCCATATCTTCCACCCAATCAATAAAATTGCCAATCCAGTCAGACCAATGTGCAGCGTCCGCGACAGGCGATACACGCGCTGGGAGGTTCTGACAGTCCGGTTGGGATTATCAAAACCTCTCAGTTGGAGAGAAATCGACCGCGCCATCGATTGATCCAAGGTCTTAATCACCAATGGAATTAGAACCGGCAGGACTGACTTTAATTTCTGAATCAACGTTTTTTGCGGATTGGTTCCGCGAACTTTTTGTGCCTGCTGGATTTTCCGCATATTGCGCATCATTTCCGGCAAAATATAACACACCGACATCAGAACGTAGACGGTTTTATAAGACAATCCGGACAGTTCCAAATAGGCCGCGTTTTCTGAAATACTCGTGGTCACCATAAAAAAGCCACTGGTCAAAATAATCACCAATACTCGACAACCCAGAGTGGTGGCGTAAATCAGGCCTTCTTTGTAGAACGACACCCCAAGCACAGAAAACAGCACAGTTTGATTCCGACTGTAAAATAATCCTTGGATGATCAGCATGGTGCAAATCAGAAACAAGCTGAATCCCAGCGCCTTAAAGATGGTAGAACTCAATTTGGAAAATAACAATAGCAGTGTTGCGACAAGAATTAATCCGGCCTGAAGCAATAAATTCATACTGGCAAAGCTCAACAACGTCATGTCCAAGATGAACAAGAGCTTAGTAATCGGATCGATCACCTGGTACCACTTGAGCTTGACCCGTGGCGCTCCAGAAATCAATGTTTGATCAGTCATCATTTATCACCGCTAAAGAAGTGCACCATCCGCTTCGGCAGCTGACGATAGATGAAGAATGCCAGGTAGGCCACGCAGACTTTATCCAAAATATCCAAGACAAACTCATCGGTAAATGAGGCCAGCCACACTGGTGCATGATTGGCGACCATTACCGCAAACAATGAGTCACCCCAAGCGATACCGGTCTGACCACCCCAAAAGATGACGTTGAGTGGCGTTGAAATGGCAGCTGAAACGATGGCAATAATAATAGCAGAAACAAATACTCGTCGCGCTGACGAGAACCACCCATTGGCGTGCAAAACTCCGACAGCAATCCCAATTCCGATGCTGGTAATCGCATACACGGTTGAAATTGGCGATAAGGTCAGCCCATAGATCACGTTGTTGATGAAACCACTGATGGCACCGGCAACCGGCCCAGCCAACATGCTGGCAAGAAAGGTTCCCAAAGACCCCAGCCAAACGGGCAACTTTAACCCCTCCGCCAAGGCTTTGGCAACATAGTTAATCCCCACGGCAGCGGGAATCAAAGTCATGGTGGCAGCACTTAACTTAAATTTCCACATACTGGTACGATGAATCGGTTCTGTTTTCATAATCTTCTCCTTTTGTTTTTAAAGAGCCGTGTCTGTTTAGACTTTCGGACGCAACGCTCTATAGATTTTCGATTTGAACCGCTTCTCCTTTCACAGATCCCTTAGTCGACATCAGGGATTTTCTTGAAAATGATTGTTCAACAGTTCACAACTAATCATACTCCGATTTTCATAGAAGTCAAGAATTTCCTGAAATTTTTTTGGAAACGTTCGGGAATTGAAAAATAGAGCAAGCGCCCATGAGAATGATCGCAAGACAATAATAAGAGGCCACTATAAAAAAACAAACACCATCTCTGGTGTTTGTTTCATTTTATAAAGGAAGCACTAGCTTATTTTTTCTTTTTCTTCAAAATATAAGCTGCAATGCTTGCCAAGACAAAGGCTAAAACTAAGCTAATAATAGAGATGGTCGTACCTGTATTTGGTAAGAATCCTAAGATCTTGCCTGGTTTCTTCGGCTCTGGTTGGCTTGGTTTTTTAGGTTCAGGTTGACCCGGTTTCTTTGGTTCAGAAGAACTTGGAGGAGTTGGTTGTTTTGGAGTTTCTTTTGGAACATGCTTGTTAGTAATCACAACATTTCCTTTACCATCCTCGTCGTTACGAGCTTCATAGCCCTTTGGAACACTGACTTCTCTCACTGTATAAGTGATGGTGTTTCCATTTGCTTTTTCATCTAAATCTGCAAAGGTATGGGTCCACTTGTTTTCAGCTGACAATTCTACTTCTTGACCGACTTTTTGATCATTGGCATAGAGTTGAACGCGAATACTCTTCGGACGAATTCCATCCTTGTCATTCTCATCATCCCACTTCTTAGTGACCGTGACGCTTGTCTTACCAGGTGCATGGGTATTGGTAATGGTATAAGCAGCCTGATCAATTGTAGTCGTATATTCAGCTACCTTCTCTTCTTGAAGAGTATAGACGATTTCTTTTCCATCCTTGAATTTTGGTAGACCTGTGAAGCTTTCTTTCCAATCTGTCGCATTCGTGAGTTCTTTTTGAGCAACTTTTTCACCATTGGCAAGAAGATTCACCACGATACTTGCTGGACGAAGACCATCTTGATTGTCTTGGTCATTCCAGATCTTGGTCACTGGAATATCGATCACCGCAGGCGTATGCGTATTGGTCAAGATCGTGTGAGCAGCATCAGAGGTATCAGCAGTGACTTGGTAGCCTTCAGGAACAGAGACTTCTTCCACACGGTAGCTGATAGCTTGACCGGCTTTCTTTTCAGCTAATTTACTAAAGGTATGAGTCCACTGATTGTCCGCTGACAACTCCACTGGATCTCCTACTTTTTCATCACCAGCATAGAGTTGAACCTTAATGGATTTTGGACGAAGACCATCTTGGTCATTGGCATCTTCCCATTTCTTCGTAACTTTCATCTCTGTCAAAGCTGGTTCATGCGTATTGGTCAAGACAACATTGGCCTTGTCCTTATCATTTACCGTCACCTTGTAACCATCTGGAACAGCGACTTCTTTCACCGTGTAAGTGATTGCTTTTCCAGCTGCCTTGGCATCAAGGTTTTCAAATGCACCTTTCCAGTCATTCGCGGCTGAAAGTTCTACCACTTGATCCGTCGCAAGACCATCTTTGTATAATTGAACTTGAATGCTGGCTGGACGGAGACCATCTTGGTCGTCTCCATCTTCCCACTTCTTGCTCACTTCTACTTTGGTCTTTTCTGGTTCGTGCGTGTTGGTCACGACTACTTGACCTGGGTTGCTTGCTTCGACGGCTTGTGTGTAGCCTTCTGGAACATCGATTTCTTTTACTGTATAGTTGATAACTTGGCCAGCTTTCTTCTCGTCTAAGTTTGAGAAGGTATGGGTCCATTTGTTATCTGCTGACAATTCAATAGCCTTACCAACCTTTTGATCACCAGCATACAATTGAACCTTGATTGTTTTTGGACGAAGGCCATCTTGGTTATTGGCATCCTTCCAGTTTTTCGTAACAGTAAGGCTTGTCTTACCTGGTTTGTAAGTATTGGTAATCGTCGTTCCATCAATCTTAGTAGTGTAATTGTCCACTTTGTCTTCTGTCACTGTGTAGACAACTTTTTGACCATCTTTATAGACGGGTAGGTCTGTGAAGGTATGAGTCCATTCATCTCCTTCACCAGTCAGGTCAAGTGCTTGCACCTCTGTTCCATTTGCCAAGAGGTGAACTTTGATGGTAGATGGGCGAAGACCGTCTTGGTTTTGTGCATCATCCCAGACTTTCTTGACTGTAACCGTCGTTGTCTCAGGAGTGCGCTTGTTGGTGATGGTGGCTTTTCCATCTGTGAAGCTGGCTTCTTCTGTATCGACCGTATAATGAGTCGGAACTTTCACTTCTTTAACAGTGTAGGTGATGAGCTTGCCATCACTGTCTTTATCTGGAAGGTTCGTAAAGTGAGCTTTCCAGTCTGTTGCTGCTGAAACCGTGACTGGTTTTCCTTGAGCTTTGCCATTCTTGTAAAGTTGGAATTCCACACTTGCTGGTCGAAGCCCTTCTTGGTTGTCTTGGTCATCCCAAACTTTTGAAGCTTCAAGATCGAGATACTTGATATCTGCTTCATTAGCGATCTCAACTGGGACTGCTTTTGAGCCAACCGCTTTTCCATCCACCGTGACGTGGTAGATTTGTTTGTCCGCATCATAGGTGACAACCACAGCATGTTCTGTTTCATCCAACTTGTAGTTTTCAGGTGCTTTGATTTCTTTGAGCGTATAGGTTCCTTCTGTTAAGGTGTTAAAGGAGAGTTCTCCATTTTTATCAGAAGTGGCCGTCGCAACAACCGCACCATTTGCATCAGTTAAGGTAAATTCAGCACCTTCAAGGACTTTCTTAGGATCATCCTTGTCTACCTTCTTGACTTGGAAAGCAGCCGAGAAGATTTGTGCAGTTACGGTATTAGACTCACGATTTCCTTCGTGACCTTTCGCCTTGTAACCAAACTGGTTATGAGCTTGAACAAGACCGGAACGACCGCCGTTATCTTCATTATCTTTGGTACGTTTTTGCATCAAGGCCTTGACTTCATCGGTCAATTCACTTGGATTCACGACTGGGACACCAAAGCTGGCTTCTCCACGCGCAGGAATCGTAGTTCCTGCATTTGCAACTAACTTGATTCCTGTTACTTGACTGTAATCAGCCACAGCTGTCGTCCAGATATCCTTGTCAGCAGCTTGCGCCATGGTATCTGTCGTAACGCCTGTATCAGTTGTATAGTAGACCGTCCATCCTTCTGGAGCTGTCACTGGTCCACGAAGGCTGACCGTGTATTCTGTCATCCGACCAGATCCGTCTAGTGTGTTAACGTCTTTTACTTTTGGTAGGACATCATAGACGACTCCGTCTTCTACTGCCTTATCCGTATTATTTTTAATGGTGAGTTTGTAGTTAAAGGTTTCACCTGGTTTGAAGGTACGTGTCACAATCGAAGCGTCTGACAGGTCATCATTTTTAGCGATATATTTGCGTGCATAGATTCCTTCAGCCGCAACAATCGTATAGTTTGATTGAGCATATGGGATTTTATCCGTTGTTGAACCATTTCCATTCAGATCGTAAACGTCTTCCGTGACCCGATCAGGGTTGGCATTTTCAAGATCGTGGATCCCGTTTCCAGCGACATATACTTTATTTGTGAAGGTACCACCATCATCTTTCCCTTTCAGATCAGCCACAATAAACGGTAGACGCACGCGGTTAAGATCTTTCAGAGAAGCCTTAATAAACTCTTTTTGGTCCAAATGCATGATGAGAGCTGTCCGTCCAGAGTTGTGATAGTTTTCAATGACATCGTAACTCTTTAAGAATTTCATACCTTTTTCATTAGAGGCAAGGTTTCTCTCAAAATCTTTATAGTCGACTTTAAGGGTATTTGGATCATACAGATCAATGATTCGCAGGTCTCCATAATCCTTATCAGGATCTAAAACTACTTTGGTTGCCATCAAACCAAAACGAATATTTTCTCCATCAGTATAACGAACATCATTGTAATCCGTCGTTTTTGAAATCTCAAAGCTTTCCTTCAAAGGAATCAGCTTAAAGGTCCAATCTGATGTTTGGTCTTTAGCAATATTTGATTGTGTTTGATAAGTGACACGACCTGTATTCTTGAATTCATTCTTGGTCGCATCATTTTCATCGTAACGAGTCTTTTCTGGATCTTTGAAGCTTGTATAGGTATTGAGGCGAATTCCTTGACCAGATTTTAGGACAAAATCATCCTTCATTTCCATCCGCCAACCGACAACTGTTCCATACTTGGTTAAATCGATCAAGCCATTGCCGTCTTTATCAGTTTCTGGCTGAATTTCTTTTTTACTACCATCGTCCAAAGTAAGGATCAAGCGTTTCACATATTTGCTAACAAACTCGCCATTTCCATAATTCCCTTGCATGAGACGAGCGTAATCAATTTTGGTAAATTTTAACCGAGAGTCAACTGTCTCATCATAGAAAACAAAATTCTTTTGTGGTGAAGGAGTTTTGTTATCAAAGGCTATGATCCACTTATAATTTGCTGCTTTATATTCAGTTGAATCATAGACATCACCATCTGCTTTTTTGGCAAAACTTCCAGCCCCTTCAAGGTCACGAGAAGTCAAGCGGAAAATGAGGGAATCTTCAGCTGTAATATCCGGTTCTCCCTCTCCACGGTTGGCAGGAATCCCTACGATGCTACCAGTATTGGTCAAATCCTTACTAAGGACATCCTTGAGGGTTTGGTCTTTTTCTAAGACCAAATCAGGGAATTTCAAGTAGAGGTAACTTGTATCCTTGATTTTGGTCATAAATTCTTGGTGATAAGCTGCTGGATTGTTGTTTGCATCCGCCTTGAAAGTCTTCGTAACGGTACCATCTCCATTGTCTACCCAGCCTTCAGACTTGGTTGTATCAAGAACAGCTGTACGAGTCTTCCCACTTTTATCTGTATAGGTTGGTAACTTATCAGTGATCGTTGCTGATTCTAACTGACGGTATTGACCACCGTATTGACCACGCATTCCGTCCAATTGGAAGGCAAATGGGACAGAAGTTGGTGTTTCAATATAGTTCTTACCATCCGCACCTTTGACAATACCTGGCATTGCTTCCGCATAGTCCTTAGACATGGCTTCGTTCAAGTTTTGGTTGATGTACTTGGTGAAGCGATAGTCGTTGTACTTGGGTTTCCAAATGATATCATTGAGCGCTGTTTCCTGCCCATTGATGTTCAAGGTACCCGTAATATCCAATGAATAATTGGTCGGTGCATAACCGACTTTAAATTTTCCAATAAATGGTAGAGTTAGGACCTCTGACTTTTGGTAATTGTTAAAGTGAAGTGTGACTTGATAATCATCTCCAACTTTTGTAACCGTTGGTTTGTCATGCTCTGAAGCACTATTGAAGTCAGGGAAACTAACTTCTCGTAAGTACTTTCCAGGAACCTTCAAGGTCACCGTTACTTCATTAATATCCGTTGTCAAATTCTTAGGGGTGATCTGGATATAACCAGACATGGTATCCCCTGTGTAATAGGACATCCCATCTGGATGGTTCTGTTTATCCCCATACATAAGGGCAACATCCAAGGCCCCATTATCCCCGACTGCTAGCTCATTGGCAAAGGCTGTGATCGCCCCTTGGCCAAGCTGGCCTAGCATCATGAAAATTGTTAAAATGGCAAAACCTTTTTTCAAAAAGTCTTTCCATAATGAACGAAGCTTTTTCATGTCTTATCTCCTTTACTTTTGTTAGCCTTCCAAAAGGCCCTCCCTTTAATTTTATCACTTATTTTTTAAAATATCCTTTGCTTTTCAAATTAAATCATCACTATTCAATAATATAGACATTATTTACAATGATGTCTATATTATAAATCACTATCTGGTACTGATTTCCCCTTTCTTATATCCAAGGGCAAGAAAATAAAACATTTATAAACAAGGAGGAGCAGTCTGCCAATTCTTATTCTTCCTTGATTTTCTTCATACAAAAAAACTCAAACACATCTGCTTGAGTTTTGTACACCCTACTATTGGTTGGTTATTTTATCTAACTCTTCACCATTTGAAGGAATCTTTTGTTTTTCCCTTCTCTCTCGTACCCACAGCATGGCTAGTCCAAAGAGGTGGCTGCCAAACAAGGCCGTCACAAAAATCAGCTTGCCCCTGTCTGGATAAGAGAGAGGGGGGCTGCTAAAGCCATAGCGAGCCCACTCGATAAAGATCGGATGCGAAAAGTAAAGAGCTATACTCATTTGCTTTAAATACTGTAAATTATAGCTTTTCAAAAAGGACGATCGCAGGCAGGCATTGACAAAATAAACGGTCACAAAAGGAAGAAGAAAGAAAAAGTTCTTATCAATTCCTTCGTGTTGAAAAATAATGATCCCTTCTAGACAGAGCAATCCAAAGGCAAGAGCTAGCTTTTGCCAACGGTGAATTCTAAAAGTTTGTGCATGAAAATGGTCATACAGATAATAACCCATATAAATAAAAATGGGCGTGTAAAAGAGACCATTTCGCGCTGTAAAAAATAAATTGCTGTAGAGCTGGTAACCTTTGAGAAGACTTGTTGTGTCCAGATAAGCCGAATAGGTCTCGATCAAGCCCCAGCAATAAAGAAGAAAGGTGATCAACCCCGTCCAAACCATACCTAGGTATTTGACCAATTGATTGACCAAAAACAAACCCAGCAAAAAGGCTGGGATATACCAGAGTTGGTAGCACATCCCCAGATAGATCAGTGCAATGAGAACACCTGCTGGAAAAAGATAGACAGGAAGACGAAGACTAGAGAAAAAGAGCCAAGCATACGGAAGGTAAACAAAACTCCAAAACAAATAGGTTTTTACGATTTTGACCAGATAGGCCTTCATTTTCTGAGAATTCCCTAGTGATTGCTTAAAGAAAAAGCTGGCACAGACGATAAAAAATGGCACCGCTAGCCGGCCAAGCATACTCTTGAGACCAAAATGCACCGGCTCATATGAAGTTAAGCGACCACTATGCACCAAAATCACTGCAATCGCAAACAGATATTGAAAGAGACTAATACTAGAAGTATTGTAGAGGGAATTCTTTTGCATGTTCCTACTCCTTGCAAAATGCAGAATCTAAGGTTATTTTAGCATGAAAGAAAGGCCGGGGCAAGGAATCTTGTATCCTGATCTACCTTTTTTCCTCTATTTTTGATATACTCAAAGCATGCACAAACAAACGATTATTGATTTTAAAGAACTTGGATTGCGACACCTTTTCACCAAGCCCATAAAAGAATTAAAAACCAGAGACCTCGACCAAGTAGAGGCACTTCTTAAAGAAGTGGAAACTTACCAGGAGGCTGGTTTTTATGCTGTCGGCTATGTCAGCTATGAGGCAGCACCTGCATTTGAGAAAAAATTAGCTGTCCACCCTGCTCCTCTCATGGGAGAGTATCTCCTCTACTTCACTATCCACCAGGAGGTTGAAACCCTTCCTTTCCCAGAGGACTATGAAGCAGTGGACCTGCCAGCCAATTGGAAGGAAGAGGTCGAGGCTCCCGCTTACCAAGAAGCCATCAAGACTATCCATCACCACATCCGCCAGGGGGATACCTATCAGGTCAACTACACCGTCCAGCTTTCTCAAGAGCTAGAGGCGGATCCTCTCGCCATCTACAACCGACTAGTGGTAGAGCAGAAAGCTCATTACAATGCCTTCATCCAACATGATGATGTAGCCATCCTCTCCATTAGCCCTGAGCTCTTTTTTGAGCAAGACGACCGGCTACTGACCACTCGCCCTATGAAGGGAACGACACGCCGCGGGCTTACCAACCAAGCGGATCTCAAAGAGGCTGCTTGGCTAGAAGCCGATCCAAAAAATCGAGCAGAAAACATGATGATCGTCGACCTCCTCCGCAATGACATGAACCGGATTTCGGAGATTGGAAGTGAGCAGGTGATCCATCTCTGCCAAGTCGAGCAATACTCCACCGTTTGGCAGATGACCTCGACCATTGAAAGTCACTTACGAGCTGAGATCGACCTGGTCCAAACCTTCCGAGCTCTCTTCCCTTGTGGCTCGATTACAGGAGCACCAAAGATCTCCACTATGGAAATCATCCAAAAGACGGAGAAGGCTCCTCGAGGTGTCTACTGTGGAACGATCGGCATCCTTCTTCCAAAAGGGAAACGGATTTTTAATGTGGCCATCCGGACCCTTCAAATGCAGGGGGATCAAGCCATCTATGGCGTGGGAGGAGGCATCACTTGGGATAGCAAATGGGAAGGTGAATACCAGGAAACCAAGCAAAAATCGGCTGTCCTCTACCGACAAGAGTCTCACTTTGAGCTCCTGACGACCGGCCGCATCCACCAAGGAGAGTTGACTTTCTTAGACCAACATTTAACACGCTTGAGGGAAGCTAGTCGCTACTTTGCCTATCCTTATGATGAGTCGAAGCTCCTGAAAGAACTTCAAGAAGAGCTTGCTCATTTGGAGTCCAACCTTGATTATCGTTGTCGGATTGCCTTGCAAAAAAACGGGACCTTCCACCTAGAGATCACGGAGCTGACAGACTTGCCAGCTAGCTATCTACAGGCCCAACTGACAGAGCAGAAGCTTGATTTAGCGACGCCATTTACTTATTTCAAAACGAGTCAGAGAGACCATCTCAACCAGTCAGATCACGAGCAAATTTTCCATCTGCCAGACGGAACCTTGCTAGAGACGACGATTGGCAATCTGGTGCTGGAGATAGAGGGACAACTCTATACCCCACCAGCTCACCTCCCCTTACTCGATGGCATTTATCGGCGCCATCTTCTTGAGACCCAGCAGGTGGAAGAAAAACTCTTGACTCTGAACGATTTAACAGACGCTGATCGTATTTATGCCTGCAATGCTCTTCGTGGTCTCTACGAACTCGATTTTCAAAGAAAGGATTCCTGATGAAACTTATTTTTTTACATGGACTAGGGCAAGATGTCCTCTCTTGGCAAGGAGTCCAATTTGCACTTTCACCCTTGCACTCCAAAACTTTTGATATTTTCTCCCATCCAAAAGAAAGCTATCAGGAAGTCAAAGAAAGGTTGATGGAGCGCCTCCAGCAAGAAAGCGAACCCTTTATTCTGGTAGGACTCTCACTAGGTGGCGTGCTCGCTCTTGATCTCTCCAGACAAGACTTCCCGCAACTCAAGGGCTTAGTCCTTGTAGGAACACAATACAAACTTAACACCAATCCCCTCTATCGGCTCCAGATCCTTCTCTTTCGTCTACTTCCCAAGCATGTCTTTGAAAAACAAGATGCCAATAAACAACAGATGCTTCAAATCTTGACCGAATTAAAAGGGCTCAATTTAACCGATACCGTTAAAGCTTGCCCTCTTCCTAGCTTAGTTGTTTGTGGTAGCAGAGATTGGGCCAATCAATCTTCTTCTAAAAAATTGGCCAAGCTCCTGCCAAAAGGCCGCTATCAAGAAATTGCAGACGGAGGCCATCTACTCAATACCGAGAAACCCTATGAACTCGCGCAAGCCATCAAGGAGTTTGTCGCTGGGTTTTAAAATGAAGAGGCTAGCTTAAAAAACAGTTCCTCTTAATGTAGATAAAGTATTTTTTCATGTTATATAACTTAAAAAATCAAGAACTTTAAAGAAATGTTTATTTTTAAAGTTATGCATGAATTTCTTGAGGCTTTCCGCCGTGAGAAAAGTGCCTGAAACACAATTGTTTCAGGCACTCGGGAGTTTTGAGACCTTAGACTCAAAACTAAGTCATGGAACTTCTTTGAAGTTCGCTGACGTCCGTACTCACCTAAGGAAAGCCTCTAGGAAAACTTAGTCTTAAAGTCACGGCTAACTTTTTAAAAGTTAGTCGTTTTTTTAGAAATATTTGAGAATTGCTTGATAGTTATTTGAAAAGCAAGCTGTATACTAAGAGTGTAAAGAAAACAACTAGTCATTTGGACGAAGGAGAAAACCATGGAAAAAGTATTAGAAATTTCCCATTTGAGTAAAAAATTTGGTCAACAATACGCCTTAAATGATGTGAATCTCACCATTCGCAAAGGCGACGTTTATGGCCTGATCGGTAAGAACGGGGCTGGGAAAACCACTCTCATCAAGATCATCACCCAGCTGATTCAAGAAACTGACGGAAGCGTCTCTCTCTTTGCTTCTACAAATCGCTCCCAGTGGACCCAAGCCTTGAAACGGGTTGGATCTGTCATTGAAAGTCCCGTGGCTCACAAGCATATGACCGCCTATCAAAACCTGGTCTACTATTGCAAGGCTCGCCATATTCCCAATCCCGACCAGGTCATCAAAGAAACCTTGAACTATGTTGGCCTGAATAATACGGGTAAGAAGAAATTCCGTGATTTTTCACTCGGGATGAAACAACGGTTGGGAATTGCGATTGCTCTCATTGCTAAGCCAGATTTCCTTATTCTGGACGAACCCATCAATGGCCTTGATCCAGTCGGAATCAAGGAATTCCGTCAGATGATCAAACGCCTCAATGATGAACTCGGCATGACCATCCTCATTTCCAGTCACATCCTCTCCGAACTCTATCTGGTTGCCAATCGCTTTGGCATTGTCGACCAAGGACGCCTGATCAAAGAAATTAGCAAGGCTGAATTCGAAGAACAAGGAGAAGACTACATCATCCTCAAGACAAGTCAGCTAGCCCTTGCGAGTCAACTGATCCAGGATCAACTCCATCACCGCATCAAGGTCATCGATAAGGATGGAGAAATCCATATCTTCGGACAGACTCACGATATTAAAGTCATTGTCAAAGCCCTCGTTCAAGCCGATATTGACGTGGACGAAATCTACTATGCCCGCCAAGATCTGGAAAAATTCTTTACGGACTTGGTAGACTAGTCCAATCACCGTCTTCCTCTATTACCTATCCCACATATTTCATTTAGGAGATTTATCATGTTGCATACCATTCAAGCAGATTTTTACAGACTTTTTCGCTCCAAAGGTTTTTGGATTACAGAAGCCATTCTCGTTCTCAACATCCTGTCTGGAGTCATCTTTGGAGCTACTGGCCACGTCGGCGTCAATACGGAATCCAAATTGCCCCAAGCGACCGAAGTTTGGACAGGCTTTAAAGCTTTGACCAACTACTCTTCCAGCATCAGTGTGACTATCCTCTTTACCATTATTGTCATCACCTTGGTCCTGGGAACAGACTTAACGCAAAACTTATACAAGAATAGTCTGGCCTATGGCGTTTCGCGCACCAGTTACTACTTTGCCAAAAGCGCCGTTGTTCTGACCATTGCTCTCTTCCAATTTCTTGTTTCTTATGGTCTCGTCTTCTTGATCGCGACGCTCTACAATGGACTTGGCACCATGCCAGAGCACTTCCTTGCTCATTTTGGACTGACCGTGCTGATTCAGTTCCTTTCCACCTTGGCTTGGGTCAGCATCATTTCCTTCCTTCTTTATGCCAGCCAATCCATCACCTTGGCCTTCGTTGGCTACTTCATTGGAAATATCCTCTTAAGCCTTCCTGCGCTCTTCCTTAAAGATATTGATATTCTCCACTATCTAAACTTGGAATTCCAATATTCCATGGTACAGAGCACAACAGCAACAACCAACACCCTCTCGATCGCCCTTGGATTCATCCTTGTTTTCGGCTTCCTAGGACTGGCTACTTTTAAACACAAAGATTTATAACAAAAAGACTTGAGCAGTGCTCAAGCCTTTTTTCTTAGTGTAATGGTCAAGATAAACCAGTCTGCCTCCGTTGCCAGTTGCAAGTCCCCGCCTAAGATCTCTACAAAATTTTGAATGATATAGAGACCCAAGCCAGATGACTCTTCTGTATCCGAGAGATTTTCAGAGTAGAATCGACTAGCCAATTGGTCTAAGTGCTGGATCGGTTGTTGCACAATATTGCGCAGCTCGACCCGAATCGTGTCTGCATCCGACATCAAGGTCAAACGGGCCTGCTCCTTTCCATGCTTGAGGACATTGCTGAGCATATTTTGCAAGAGGCGCTCCCAAAGCTCAGGATCCGTAGCATAATGAAGATGCTCTTCTAGCTCTACCTCTAAGGTAATCCCCGCCTCAGACAAGCTATCATAATACTGGAACAACTGCTGGGTTAAGACTTGACTGAGATTAACGTTTGAAATCCGAGGCTGAATAGCTCCCTCCATCAAGCGTCTGTATTCCAAGAGAGATTCCAAACGTTTTGAGACGACTTGAAGATTGGAAGCAATTTTCTTCAGCTTCTCCTCTTCCTGCGTCCCACCCTTAATGATTTGTTGGGTATAGCCCGACGCAATGGTCAAAGGTGTCCGAATATCGTGAGCAATATTACTGATGGCCATATCCAAGGTCTTTTTCTCTTGAAAGGCAATCCGATTGGTCCGCTCGATCTGATCAAAGAGATCACTGACCTGCTTGGTCAAGGCGACCAATTCTTTTTTTGAGAGCTGAGAGGTCAGCCGTACCCCACTTCCGCTTTGAAGTTTCTTTTGAATCTGCTCCTGCAAATCCTTTAAGGCAGAAAGCAAGCGAGCATAGCCCAAACCCAAGAGAAGGACAAGGACGACAAGAATTAGAACTAAAACCCACATTACTTGTCTCCTTTCAAGCGAACACCCAAGCCCCAGACCGTTTCAATATAGTCCTCATCTGGATCAAGCTGGGCAATTTTCTTTCGGAGATTGCTTAATTGAGCATTGAGGGTATTGTCTCCAGGCAGATAAACTTCTTCCCAGACCGCCTCATACAATTCTTCTTTGGTGAAAATCTTCTTTGGATGTGACAGCAAGGTCTCAAAAATTTGAAATTCTTTTTTGCCCAAGCGAAGCGTCTGTTCTCCGGACTCCAATTCAAAGGTTTCTGGATTTAAGACCAAATTCTTAAAGGATAGCTTTTGCGACGATTGAGCTTCCTGTGCTACCGTCGGTTGATTTCTCAACTGCACCGTCACCCGAGCCGCCACTTCGTCCAGATTAAAGGGCTTGACAATATAATCATTGGCACCTGCAAGGAGATACTGGCTAATGAGGTGTTTATCTCCCAGAGCGGTCATCATGATAACCGGTGTTTGACTCTGCAAACGGATCTCCTCCAGGACCTGATCCCCATTCTTCCCTGGAAGCATGATATCCAGAAGGACCAAATCAACAGCTTCTTGCTGGAAGAGTCGCAGCCCTTCTGTACCGGAAAAAGCCTGAAGGACCTCATGGTCTTCACTTAAGAGACTGTATAAAATTTCTTGGATATCATTATTATCCTCGATTAATAAAATCCGTGCCACTTGCCTCGCTCCTTTTTTCTTTTCTTGTGAAATCAGTTCTATTCCCCTAGCCTATCAAATAAAGGGACCTTCGTCAATGAAAATCTGATAAAATTCTATTGTCCCCAGGTAGATCTGCATGTTAGGTCATCACAAGATGAACTTGACGATCCTTTCTTTCAAAGGGTATAATAGGACCAATGACACAATAGGGAGACTCATCTATGAAAAATAATGCTAAAACTAAAATCAGTCTTGTATCCATCCTTGTCATCCTGGGCGTTGCTGCAAGAATGATGCGAGTCATCCACCGCCAGCAAATCAGGGAGCAAAACAGACAAACCATCCAAACGACTAAAAAGGTTGCAGAGTTTCAGAAAACACTAGACGAGGAAGAAACGAAGAAACGCAACGAAACCTTCAACAAGATTTATAATGAATCCCTTGTTCGGACAAAATTTGAGAACTGGAAAAAAGTCGATGAACTTCATGGTTTGGGACAAAGAACTGGGCAATTTTATATCTATAACTTTGAAAAAAAAGAAGAGATTCTCTTAGAGAATACAGATCAAGCATTTGTTCTACCCATTCGATACAAGAGCGATAACATCACATTTCAGGCTATCTTTGCCCACAAGGACGGTCAGTGGCATATCCTAGAGCCAGACGGAAGTTCACAGTTGCAACTAGGAGCAGCCAACGTTTCCGCTGAATCTAAGTTTGTCATCGAGAATAATGTCTTAGATTACGACCAGTAAATCCGTAATAACTTGGCTAAACTACATACAAAAAGCTTAGGACCCCAGCTTGAAATTGGGATTCTAAGCTTTTTCGTTTATAGGAGAGAGTCGGCCAGCAAGTACCGAAAACTTTTATTCAACAGAAGCCCCATTGGTCGCAATGACTTCTTTGTACCAATAGAAGGATTTCTTACGTGAGCGCTCCAAGCTTCCCTTGCCTTCGTTGTCCCGGTCAACATAGATAAAACCGTAGCGCTTCTTCATTTCTCCTGTCCCGGCAGAGACCAGGTCAATACATCCCCAAGTTGTATAGCCCCAGAGGACAACGCCATCTTCGTTAATGGCATCCCGCATGGCCTTGATGTGAGCAGCCAGGTAGTCAATCCGGTAGTCATCCTCAATCTCCCCGTCTTCATTTGGGGTATCAACAGCGCCTAGTCCATTTTCTACAATAAACAGGGGTTTTTGATAACGATCCCAGATGGTGTTCAGCGTAATGCGGAGACCAAGAGGGTCAATCTGCCAACCCCATTCTGAACTTTCTAGGTAGGGGTTCTTCAGAGAGGCAAAGATATTGCCCGCTGTTTTCTCCCTTTCAGCTGGATCCCCTGAAGCGACTCGACTGGCATAGTAGGAGAAGGAAATAAAGTCCACTGTATGGTCTTTCAACAATTGCAGGTCCTGCTCCGTCATCTCAACCGTGATTCCCTGACGCTCCCACTCTTTCTTGGCATAGTTAGGGTATTCCCCACGCGCTTGCACATCGATGAAGAAATAGTTCTTGCGGTCTTCTTCTAGACCAGCCCAGACATCTCGTGGAGCACAGGTATGCGGATAGTTTTGCCCTGCTGCTAGCATACAGCCCACCTTATTGTTAGGATCAATCTCATGGGCTAGCTTGGTAGCAATGGCTGAAGCGACCAATTCATGGTGAGCCGCCTGGTATTTGACCTGCTCCTCATTCTCCCCTTCTTCAAAGCAGAGACCTGCTCCCATAAAAGGCGCATGAAGGATCATATTGATCTCATTAAAGGTTAGCCAGTAGTTGACCAAGCCCTTGTAGCGAGTGAAGAGGGTCCGGCAGAGTCGTTCATAACATTCCAACATCTTACGACTACGCCAACCTCCATACTCGGTAATCAAATGCATGGGACAGTCAAAGTGGGTAATGGTCACCAAGGGTTCAATGCCATACTTGTGGCACTCCTTAAAGAGGTCTTCATAGAACTGTAGACCTGCTTCATTCGGCTCTAGTTCATCTCCTTTAGGGAAGATCCGAGACCAGGCAATGGACAAACGATAGGTTTTAAAGCCCATTTCCCCAAAGAGCGCAATGTCTTCCTTGTAGCGATGGTACATATCAATGCCATCTTTAGCTGGATAAAAATAGCCTTCTTCAAAGTCGAACATCTTTTTCTGACCCGTAATAATGGCGTGACGATCAGGCCCAATCGGCACCACATCCACATTAGCCAAGCCACGGCCGTCTTCATTATAAGCTCCCTCACACTGGTTAGCAGCCGTCGCACCACCCCAAAGGAAACCATCTGGAAATTGAAGTTTGTCGGTCATCTCTCTACCTCACTTGATTTGATAGTTCTATTATACCCTTCTCTTTCCAAAAAATCCTACAAGATCCTATGAAAAACTGATACTATTCTAAGATTGTTTTTGTTCACGCGCAACACAAAAAGACCGGATAACTCCGATCTTTTTAAGTTCCACTCCAAGAACGTTTAAATTTTTTGATAATAGAATTACCTAGTTCATACGATAAAAATCAATCACTAAACCAGCTGGGCCTTTAACTAACAGGCTTTCGGTTCCCCAATCGGTTACAACTGGACCGTTTAAAACCTGTATACCAAGCTCTTTCAACCGTTTGTAGTTCTGGTCTACATCCTCAACCTCGATATGAAGAATGATTCCTGACTGAAAGTTTTCCAAAGGAACCAAATGATTTTGAGACAACATGAGACAGTGACTGCCAATCGTGAACTGAGCAAAACCGTCATCGGCATAGTCTGCCTTCTTATCCAAAATACGCTCCAAGCTAGCACAAACTTGGGTAACATCTGAAACGATAATATCTAATTGATTTAAATTCATTTCTTATCCTCCACAAAAAGACCGGATTGCTCCGATCTTTTTAAGTTCTGCTCTAAGAAAATCAAAGAATAAACAAGGCATCGAACCGCAGACAGTACTGGAATACAGCAAGGTGAAGATAACGCAGTTTACATTTGATTTTCCACGAGAGGAATTATTTGATTGCGCGTGATTGCAATCCTTCTTCTTCCAAGAAGAGGCGGAATGGTACGAGTTCTTCTGCTTCGTATTTTTCCTTGAAGGCTTTGATCGCTTCTTCTGAGTGTTGTTTTGGATCCAACTCAAGAACTTCTACTGGAAGTGGACGGTGTTGCGTGATGCGAGCATCGATGACAACTGTCTTACCTTCTTTGTTCAATTTAACAGCTTCAGCAACGACTGCGTCGATGTCTTCGATACGGTCAACTGTAAATCCAATAGCTCCTTGAGCTTCAGCGATTTTCGCATAGTCAGCATTAGGGAAGTCACAACCAAACAAATGTTTGTTTGTGTCTTCGTATTTGTCCTTGATGAAGGCATATTTACCATTTGAGAAGACAACGTTGATAACTGGAAGGTCGTATTGAACGTTTGTGATAACGTCTGGGTAGCACATGTTGAATGCACCGTCACCCATGATGTTCCATACTTGGCGATCTGGATTGTCTTTCTTAGCAGCGATACCACCAGGAAGGGCAATACCCATTGTCGCAAAGAGTGGAGATGTACGCCACATGTTCTTAGGTGTCATGTGAAGGTGACGAGTAGATGTTTGAGTAGTGTCACCGACGTCGATTGAATAGATAGCGTCTTGATCAGCATGTTTGTTGATTGCATTGTAAACTTGATACAATTGCAATTCACCCTCAGTTTTACCTTCGAGTTTGTTCATGTAATCACGCCAGTTTTGGTTATTCTTAACGTTTGCACGCCACCATGGAGTAGATTCAACTGGATTCACTTTATCAAGGATTGCTTTGGCTGCTTGACCTGCATCACCAAGAATTGAAGCGTCTAGGGCATGACGTTTACCAAGTTTGTAAGGGTCGATATCGACTTGGATGAATTTTTCAGTGTTCTTGAAGGCTTCGTAAACTTCAGCAAATGGGAAGTTTGAACCAAGGAAAAGAACAGTGTCTGCTTCAAAGACCACTTCGTTGGCTGGTTTCCAACCAACACGGTATGCAGAACCTGTCAAACCTTCGTAGTTCCATTCGAAGGCCTCGAAGTTTTTACCAGTTGTAATGATTGGTGCTTTAATTTTACGAGACAATTCAGTGATCACATCACCCGCACCAACTCCACCGAAACCAGCGTAGATCACTGGGCGTTCAGCATTGTTCAAGATTTCAACAGCTTTATCGATTTCCACTTCGTTCAAGGCAGGAGCGATAAAGTGACGTTCATAAGAACCTGATCCGTAGTAAGAGTTTTCGTCGATTTCTTGGAAACCAAAGTTTACTGGAATTTCAACAACGGCTGGACCTTTTTTAGAAACGGCAGCACGGCAAGCTTCATCGATTACTTTTGGCAATTGTTCTGCGTAAGCTACACGTTTGTTGTAAACAGCGATACCGTTGTACATTGGGTTTTGGTTCAATTCTTGGAAGGCATCCATGTTCAGCTCGTTGTTTGGACGTGATCCAAGAATGGCAAGGAATGGAGTGTTATCCATAGCTGCATCGTAAACACCGTTGATCAAGTGAGTCGCACCAGGTCCACCTGAACCAACTGCAACCCCGATAGAGCCACCAAATTTAGCTTGCATAACCGCTGCAAGAGCACCAGTTTCTTCGTGACGAACTTGCAAGAAACGGATATCTTTGTCTTCAGCCAAAGCGTCCATAAGTGAGCTAAGTGTTCCAGATGGGATACCGTAGATCGTATCTACGCCCCATGTTTTCAATACATTAAGCATTGCTGCAGATGCAGTAATTTTCCCTTGAGTCATTCTAACTCTCCTTTAATTCTATTTTGATCCCTTAAAATGCAGCATAGCGCTTCTACTTCATCTTTGCGATCATCTCGCCTTGAAAATGAGTTTTTTCTGACTTTTCTCATGAAAACGATTTACAAAACGATTACAGTATTAATTTATCACAAAGAGATTCACATGTATAAGGATCTGCTCAGAGATGCTCAATCCCTATTCCATAACAGATGCTCTTTTTGAGAAATTTTCACAAACTATCCTACAATAGGGTATTTTACTATAATTTGATACCTCCTCTTTTCCCTCGTCGCTCTAGGTAAAAGAGAAAAAGAGTGATACAGAATTCTGTACCACTTCTTATTTTCGTTAATCTATTTTCGCAACATTGAGAAGCAGCGAGCTAGTCAAAACAGACAAAGAACTAAGGGCCATAGCAAGACCTGCTAGTTCTGGATTGAGGGTCAATCCCAGTCCTACAAAGACTCCAGCAGCAATTGGAATCCCAAGGATATTGTAGATAGAGGCCCAGAAGAGATTGAGTAAGATCCTGCGGAAGGTCTTTTGACTCATGTCAAAGGCGCGCACAACGCCAAGCAAATCATTTTGCGTGAGCACGATGCCACCGGACTCGATCGCAATATCCGTTCCAGATCCCATGGCAATTCCGACATCTGCAATCGAAAGAGCCGGAGCATCATTGATCCCATCTCCAACAAAGGCGACCTTGCTAGCTTCTTGCAGTTTTTGGATGGCGCTAGCTTTTTCTTGAGGAAGGACATCAGCAATGACGGTGTCAATTCCCACTTGCTTAGCAATAGCTTGGGCCACCCGTTCATTATCCCCCGTTAACATGACCGTTTTCAAGCCCCGTTCTTTGAGCTTTTTGATCGCTTCTTTTGAGCTGGCCTTTGGAGCATCTTGAATGGCAATCAAGCCAATCACTTGCCCATCCACAGACAAACTGATCACTGTTTTGGCCTGCTCTTGCAACTCTACCATCCGTTTTTCAAGCTCAGGATCCATCGCTGTCCCGTCATGAAGTTTGCCATTTCCCAAGGTCACCAACTGCTGGTCGATCTGACCTTGGACCCCTTTTCCTTCAATCGCTTGGAAGTTTTCCACAGGGGATAACACCAAACCTTTTTCTTCTGCTTGGGATAACACCGCTTGGGCTAGTGGATGTTCTGAAAAAGTTTCAAGACTAGCAGCCAGTGTCAAGACACGCGCTTCATCTCCTACAACATCGGTTACAAGTGGTTGGCCAATGGTAATAGTCCCTGTCTTATCAAACACAACGGTTTGAATCTTTTGCACTTCTTGAAGAACTGTTCCATTTTTAATCAGAACCCCCATCTTGGCACTACGGCCGGTTCCGACCATGAGGGCTGTTGGGGTTGCTAAACCAAGGGCACAAGGACAGGCAATAATGAGGACAGAGACTGCATAGAGCATGGCCTCTTGAAGCGACGCGCCCAGAAGCACGGACCAAACCCAGAAAGTCGCAATGGCCAAAATCGTCACCACTGGAACAAAGATACCTGAAATCTTATCCGTCAAATCTTGAATGGGAGCACGACTGGATTGGGCCATTTTGACAAAGTCCACAATTTGAGATAAGAGGGTCTCACTACCGACTTTTTCAGCCTTAAAGAGAATGGTCCCATTGCTGTTGATAGTGGAGCCGATAACTGCATCACCAACTGATTTTTCCACAGGCAAGCTTTCACCTGTCACCATCGACTCATCAATGGTCGTACTTCCTTCTACAATCGTCCCATCAACCGCAATCTTTTCCCCAGGACGGACCCGAATCAAGTCATCAATTTGGATATCTTCTGCCGCCACCTCGACATAGTTCCCATCACGGAGAACTTGAGCCGTTTTTGCCTGCAAATCCAACAACTTTTCCACAGCCTCGGAGGCATTGTTACGCATCCGTTCCTCAAAGACTTGTCCTAAGAGGATAAAGAAGATGATAAAACCCGCAGCCTCAAAGTATACTGGCTGACCAGTAAAAAGGGCAAATACACTATAGACATAGGCTACCAGGGTTCCAAGAGCTACCAAGGTATCCATATTGGAATGGTGCTTCTTAAATGAGGCCCAGGCACTCTTGATAAAAGGAACTCCTGCTACCAACATGATCGGTGTTGTCGCTAGAAAAGTCCCCCAGCGACTGACTGAATGGGATACAAATCCTGCCATCATCCCGATCATCAAGATCAATAAAGGAAGAGTAAAGATACTAGTAATCCAAAAGCGACCCAGTAAACCTAAGACACGACGGCGTTTTTCCACAACCGTGTAGGAACCCTTTTGCATCTTCATTCCACATGAAAACTCGAAGTCCCCTGTTTCTGTCGGGGTAAAGGATATCACCTTATCCACACCGACTTCCAAAGGCTCTAAAATCCCCTGATCTTCAAACAAAATTTCCTTGTAACAGCCGGAAGGATTGACCCGATGGAAGGTGATTTCAGCAGGGATCCCTTTTTGAAGTTGAAATTCTTTGGGACTATAGCCCTTTTCTGCTGTAATACGGATCTTTTGCACTCCGTTTTCCACAACTGCTTTTTGTTTTTCTACCATACCTACTCCTTTATTCCACAATCATATGACCATGCATCATGTTCATTCCACATGAATACCCATATTCGCCCGCTTTTTCTGGCGTAATTTCAATGACATGTTTTTCACCTAAAGGCAAATCTTCATGAACGCCAAAATCTGGAAAGATCACTTGAGCCAGACATGAAGATGGATCCTTGCGATTAAAGATGATCCGGGCTGGAACATTTTTTTTCAGGACAATGGTTTCAGGCGAATAGCCCCCCATGACTTCGACTTCAATTTCTTGATAACCTGATTTCTGACGAGCGTGGCCGCTTACCTTTTCATGCTCTGCAAAGAACCACCAAGCAATAAAAGCAACCAAAAGTAAACAAACAATACTAATTAACAATCCAAACATGGAATTTCCTTCTTTCTATTACATACAATTGCAGCGGACTGTTGCGACAGCCTCTGCTTTCTTTTCTTCCAGGACCTGCTGCAGCTGATTAAGATCTGCTAGCGTAAAGTCACTCGCCTGAATCAAGTTTTCAAGCACCTGGACAATCCTTTTTGAGCAAACCTTGTCTTTCACATCCTCAACCACCAAGTCTATACTTTGGTCCTGCGTCAACAGAGCCGAGTAGACAAAGGCTTTGCCAGATTTTTCTCTAGTCAAGCACCCCTTTTCAACCAAGCGCGTCAAGAGGGTTTTGATCGTCGACTTGGACCAGTCAAAGCGCTCGGACAAGACGGCGATCAAATCCGTGCTGGTCTGCTTGCCTTCCATCCAGATAATCTTCATGATGCGCCATTCCGCATTGGAAATTTGCATGGCTTCTCCTTTCTAAATCTACATTTGTAAATCTTATGATGCTATTCTACTCCTAAGATTTACATTTGTCAACCAAAAAGACAAAAAATTTTCCTCTTGGAAATAGAGGAAGGGTGACAATCTGTTTTTACAAAAAATCATCTAAGGAAATCTAAAAAGAAATAGAATTGATTTCAATTATAAGAACCATTCAAATATTTCCTGAAACTATCCGCCGTGAGAAAAGTGCTAGAAACACTATTGTTTCTAGCACTCGGGAGTTTTGGAACCTTAGGTCCAAAACTAAGTCATGGAACTTCAAAGAAGTTCGCTGACGTCCGTACTCACCTAAGGAAAGTTTTTAAGAAGACTTTATCTTCGATCTGAAATTTTTCTTTGAAGATTTGTCTGATTGGGCTTTTTTCGCTCCCTATTTTTGTCTCTATAATATCTCCTGCAGAGCTTGGGCTAGGATGCGGTAACCAGCCACACTTAAATGGAGGCCATCTGTCGTATAGGCTTCTGCCAACTGCCCCTTTTCATCCAATAAAGACGAATACACATCGACATAGCTGACCTGGTGGTAGGCCTGAGCCAATTCGCGATAGGCCTGGTTGAGGGACTGAATTTTTTCATTGGTCCGCACATAGACCTTTTGTTTGTAGCGCTCTTCTTGACTCACCGGTAAAACCGAGATCAGGTTGATGTGGGTCAGCGGAAAATCTCGCATAATTGCTTGTAAGACCGCTTCTACATTGTCTAGGGTTTCCTTTTGAGGAATTTCTTTTCCGATATCATTGGTCCCGATCAAGAGAAAGATCTGATCCACCGCCGTTCCAAAGACATGGGCGTCTAGATGCTCACGAAGGAGATCCGTCTTATAGCCTCGCACTCCTCGATTGACCATGTGCTTGGGACTTTGTAATAGTTCATGAATGGGAAAATACTCTACGATGGAGTCTCCGATAAAGATCAAACCAGGCTCCTTCAGAGGGGCTTGATTGAGTTCCCGATAGGTTGTTATGATTTTCTCCTGCTCCTTTAAGAGCCAGTCTTCTAACAGTTGTACCGCCATCTACTTCTTTCCTTTCACTTGTTCCCAGGGGGTCAATCCTAGATACTCTTCGATCACCTGGTAGACACCACCTTCCTGATGGCTCGGTGCTAGGTGTTTGGCGACAGCTTTGACAGCTCCTTCTGCATTGGCCACAGCATAGGAGTGACCTGCCATTTCAAGCATTTCGATGTCGTTTCCACTATCCCCAAAGGCCATGACCTGGCTGGCGTTAAGCTGCCACATCTCCATTAATTGAGCCAGTCCCCAGGCCTTGTGAATGCCTGCTTGTAAGAGATCCATGCTCCCAAAACCACTTGAAACCGCCATCAGCTGATCTCCAAAAGCCTGCTGGACTTCCCGACGCACTTGATCAAGACGATCCAAGCCAACCACCAAGCTCATTTTAAGCACTTGATCAAATAGATCCGCTGTCAATTCCGGAACAAACTTCATTCGCTTGTACAAGGCTTCAATCACTTCCGGCTGCATGAATTTTTCAACTTCTGTAAAGACCGTGCCTTCCTTGACAAAGCCACCATTGACAGCTGATACAACCAATTGATCTGAAATTTCCCGGCCCTTAAAATAAGCAAGAACCGCCTCCACCAATTCCCGATCCCAGAATTTTCCTAGAACCATCTGGTCATTCTCAAAAATCCGAGCTCCGTTGGCGACGACCAGGGTCACCCGCTTGACCAAGGGACCCAAGAGCTGGCGCATGCGATGGATTTCATTTCCCGTCGCAATGACAAAGCGAATCCCTTTTTGATCCAAGTGGTCCAACAGCCTTTCCAGACGCGGAAGGTCCACCTCTCCTCGTTCATCTAATAAGGTTCCATCCATATCTGTTGCAATTAGTTTGATCATAACCATTCACCCTTCATCTTAGAAATGAATCCTATCTTTATTCATTTCTACTATTTTATCACATTTAACGGCAACCCCCTCCTTTTTCGGAGCACCTTCATTTTTCTAACAAGACTACAAAGGCAAGCAAAAGAGTTAACCTATTCTTACCGGTTAGCTTTAGAATGAGACAAACTATTTAAAAGTAAAATAAGTTAAGCGATACTGCAAAAAATAAGAATGCCTTCCAATTTTAAAATCGATTTAAGAAAATACCAAAACTTTCCGCCGTGAGAAAAGTGCTAGAAACACGATTGTTTCTAGCACTCGGAAGTTTTGGGAGTAAAACAGTTTAGGAAACTGTTTTAGCCTGAGCCCCAAAAACGAAAAGCGAAGGGGGCCAAAACAAATTGAACACGGGCTGCGGATTGTGTCAAAAAGATAAGTTCTCCTAGAATCTAAAGATTCTTCGTTAAACTTCCTATTTTGACTTTATCCGCAGACGCCCTTTGTATCTTGATTTAGTCATGGAACTTCTTCGAAGTTCGCTGACGTCCGTACTCACCTAAGGAAAGTTTTTAATATGACTTTGTCTTAAATCTGAAACTACTGCTTAGCTTCTATTTTTCACCCAACAAAAGCCCAAATAATGGCAATCAGCACTGCAGGCAGGAGATTAGCGACCTTGATTCGTTTGCCCCAGATGAGGTTGATCCCAACACAGAGAATGAGGCTGGAGCCGACCAGTGACAGATTCGACAGCGCTTGTGGGGTCATGATCGGTGCGATCAAATGGGCCAACAGCGTAATCGCCCCCTGAAAGATCACGAGTGGGACCACCGCAAAGATGGCACCCTTTCCTTTTGAAACGGTCAAAACCAAAACGATGACCATATCCAGAATAGCCTTAGCCAACAAGGTCGAAGTGTCCCCTGTCAAGCCATCCTGGACAGCTCCGACTACCGCCATAGCCCCGATACAAATGGTCAAGGCCGTGGTCATAAAGGCATCAACAAAGCTGGAATCGCCTTGGTTGCCTGTCTTTTCCTTCAGCCAGGTTCCCAGGCGCTCAAACCCCTCCTCAATCTTCAAGAGTTCCCCGATTACGGTCCCGATTACTAGACTCAGAATCAACATCATACTGCCGTGACTTTCCACATGACTTCCATGCACCACCAGCATCTTTTCCAAGGTCCCCGCGATGCCCAAGACAAAGACAGCAACTCCTGTCACTTTCAGAAGAGTCTCATGAAAATCTTCTGACAAACGTTGGCCGATGAGCAGTCCTAAAAGCCCACCAAATACAACTCCTAAGGCATTATAGAAGGTTCCTAAACCGATCATTTACAAATTCCTTCGTTCATTTTCATTCTTTTTCAATTTCTTTCAAAGACCAGTGTCCCGTCTCTTCATACTGGTCAATCAAGTCCTTGGCTGTTTGCGTAATCTCCTCTGGATAATGCAGGCTTTCTAGAGTATTGACCGCATTCTTGGTTACTGCTGATCCTGGCTTGATCTGGTAGTCAAAGACAATCTTGCCATCCACATAGCGACTGTCAAAATGGTAATTATCATTGACCTTACCAGAAGCTGCGACCAGCTCAATATCGTGACTGGAAATCATGTAGAGGCAGTTTTGGGCAGCCAACCAGCGGACAATCCCAAGACCTGATCCGATCCGCTCGATGGTATTGGTCCCCTTAAAGAGCTCGTCAATAAAGAAGTAGTGAAAGCCAGACTTCTTCAGATGCTGAATCATACGTAAAATAGCTTTACTTTCAGTGATGAAGTAACTATCTCCAACTTCAATGTCATCGCTCACATCCATAGCCGTTAGCACATGACCATAGGGAAGGGCTAATTTTTCTCCATAGGCAAAGCCTAATCCTTGAGCCAGAATGGCATTGATGGCGACAGTCTTCAAATAGGTCGATTTCCCGGAGGCATTGTCCCCACTGATGACCATATTTTTCTGAAAATGCACATCATTCGCAATCGGATTGGACAGCAAAGGATGATAGAGCGTCTCGCCCTCAATGCCACCCGTCTCTGTAAAGACTGGCTGGCAGACCACTTCTAGATCCCGCTTATGGCGCAAGAGACTAATGGCGACTTCCATCTCTCCAAGGAGATCCAGAAGCTTCTGGGCCTCTTTTTGATGAGCTTTCACCTGATTGTAAATATAGACCTGAGCGATCTGCGGGAGTAAAAAGAGGACGTTGAGGTAGAGGAGAACAATTTCCATCTCAGAGGTCCCCGTTGGACTCTGCAAGACACTGGCAAGGATCCGCGTTTTCTTAAAGGGTTTGACCGCTTGCTTTAGTTCTTCTTGTTGTGGCAAGGCTAGATGGCTCAAGCGTTCTGCCGAAGCAAAGATGCGGACCAGATAGCTAACATTGTCCAGACGGATTTTATTGGACCAATTGCGCAAACTCGAAAAGACAATATTAAAGACCACACTGATCACCAAGAGGGTAATGGCCCCGACTGGCTCAAAGGGGATGGCAAAGAGACAGACAATAGGAAGACAGGCCAAGACTAGATAGATGGGCAAACCTGCATAATGCTTGCCGGGATTTGCGACAATGCTTCGCGCCATGTTGTGGTTCTTCTTGCCCAGTTGGTTGAAAATGACCTGGACCTTGAGGCGCAAATCCGGATGCTCTTCAAAGAAGGCTTCTAAGTCATGAAGCTGGTCCTGAGGTTGGAATTCCAGCAGGCGCATTTTTTGATAGAGAGCCTCTGCTCCAAGGCTCGATTGGGTATAGTTGAGCTGATCAAAGACCGCATCCAAAGCCAAATCATGCCAGGTCTGATCATCCACTTGGCTGTCGATCGTCTGTCCCTTAGCCGGATAAGCCAGACTGTCTATCAAACTTTCTTCTGTATCTTTCTTGCGAAAGAAAGGAGCTCCATCCCAAGCCTTCTTCAGCTTTTGCTTGAGGCGGATGGCCGAAAGAAATTTGGTTGCCCAAATCACCACGATCAATCCTAGGATCCCAAGCGGGATCCAGTTCACATTTCCTTCCATGCTCTATTCCTTTCCACTCTGAGGCCAGTCCAAGTGAACATGTTCCTTCATTTCTCGGTAAGCCGTGTCCACTCTCTCCTTGGTCTCCTCATCCAGCTTGTCGCGGTATTTGCCACCCTGGATAAAATCTTCCAAAATATAGGTCTGGTACTTGTACAACTCATAACCTTCAGGAGAATAGGTGCCCTTCAGAGTCCGACTGACCCAGGTTGGATGAGCAGTAGCTGTCTTGATCTTTGTCTTGCGGCCAACCTTTTCAATGGTCACATCCATCAAGACCCCTCGCTCTGTCCATTGAGCAGTCTCCACATCTCCCATGGTTTCCAGACGCTGATTGGACAGGAAATTCCCCATTGAGTAGATGATAAGCTTGTTTTGACCATCTTTATTGACCACTTCAGCAGGCTCTACAACATGGGGATGCCCGCCAAAGACAATATCAGCCCCCCAAGAAACCATCTTGTGGTAGAGCTCTTTTTGCTCTTCTGTCGGCTCCAACTGGTACTCGATTCCCATCTGGGGCATGACAATGGTGATATCGGCCTCTTGCTCTGCCTTTTGGATCTCCGCCTTCATCCGCTCTTCATCCAAATCAGACAAGACATCTGCTTGCTCCTCTGGAGTGAGGGTCGTTTCCATCCCATTAAAGCCGTAAGCATAGGCTAGAATAGCAATCTTGATGCCATTCACTTCCTTGATCACCAAGGGAGCTTGTCCTCTCTTTTCATGCGTGTAGACACCGACAGGTGTGATGCCTGCATCTTCAAAGGCCTTGGCTGTCGAATAGACCCCTTCTAGACCGGAATCCAAGATATGGTTGTGTCCCAAATCCATGACATCATAACCAGCATCCTTGATGGCTGGTACGACTTCGCTCGGCGCATTAAAGAGAGGATAACCTGACAAATAATAATTCGGGTTAATGGTTCCCTCAAAATCGCCCAAGGCCAGATCCGCTTTTTGTAGCCAGGGTTTGACATACTCATAATTTTCATGAAAATCATAGGTCCCATCTTCTTTTTGTGCACTCATATAGACCAGATCATGATAGAGCTGATCTCCATTGGCCATGATCCGAGCTGTATGAGGAATCTGATCAGCCGGTGTCTTGGCCTTGTACACAACCTCTGGCCGTTCGGTTGCGGTGATCGGAAAGCCTTGGAACTTTTGCACCCACAAGATAGCATTGGCCACGATAAAAACGACTGACAAGAGCACATAGACAAACTGTTCATTGGTCAGCTGAATCTTTGAAAAGAGACGATCAAAAGCCCAATCAAAGGCCGCCGATAGCTCTTTCCCCATCGTTTTGATGGTCCCTTTCACACTCTCCAACTTCTCTAACATTCCTACCTCTTCTTCCTACCTAGTTTCTCCAATGATCCGCCAACAAATTGAGCTGTCATTGAAATACTTTCTCTTCATTGTATCACAAATTTCCAGAGGAGAATAAAAGTTCTGCAAAACAGAACTTCTAAATGATTTGATATTAAAAGAATGGTTTCTTCAAAGCAGAAAACATCATCACGATTTTCAACTGATGCAAGCATCTACTGAAACTTTCCGCTGTGAGAAAAGTGCCTGAAACATAATTGTTTCAGGCACACGGGAGTTTTGAAACCTTAGGTTCAAAACTAAGTCATGGAACTTCTATGAAGTTCGCTGACGTCCGTACTCACCTAAGGAAAGTTTCTAAGATGCTTTTTCTATTATCTCAAAGCTTTTAACAAATAACCATATCCTTCTTGCTCCATCTCTTCTTTTGGAATAAAGCGCAGAGAGGCCGAATTGATACAATAGCGAAGACCACCCTGGTCTTTTGGTCCATCGGTGAAGACATGGCCGAGATGGGCATTGCCTGAGCGGGATCGAACTTCGATCCGCTCCATCCCGTGGCTATGATCCTGGTAATAGTGGACAACATCTTTGGCAATGGGACGGGAGAAACTTGGCCATCCACAGCCAGAAGCAAACTTATCCTTGGCAAAAAAGAGAGGTTCCCCCGTCGTAATATCCACATAGATGCCCTCTTCAAAGGTCTGATCATAGGCATTGTGGAAAGGACGCTCCGTCGCACTTTCTTGAGTGACTTGGTACTGCTCTGCTGTCAGTTTCGCCTTTAGGATTTCTTGATCTGGCTTCTGATAGGCTGCTGGATCAAGCAAGGGTTGGGCTGCATCCGTCACATCAATATGGCAATAACCTCCAGGATTCTTCTTGAGGTAGTCTTGGTGGTAGTCCTCAGCTAGGATGTAGTGGCGCAAAGGTTCTAGCTCAACCGCTATTTTGCGGCCCAGTTGCTTCTCTTCTTCCGCAAACAGGTGGGCGATCACTTCACGATCTGCCTCGTCTGTATAATAGACACCGGTCCGATATTGGCGGCCTCGATCATTTCCCTGCTTGTTAATGGACAAGGGATCGATCACCCGGAAATAGTAGAGCAGAATCGCTCGTAGGGTGATTTTATCTGGATCGTAAATGACCTGAACGGTCTCTGCGTGATCCGTTTCCTTGATCAGTTGGTAGTTGGTCGTTTCTACCTGGCCATTGGCATAGCCCACCGTCGTCTGTTCTACACCAGGGATCCGTGAAAAATATTCCTCTAAGCCCCAAAAACAGCCACCTGCTAAATAAATCTCTGCCATCTTTTTTCCTCGCTTCCTGCATTCCCTACAAGGAACGCTTCTTACTATTAGCTCCATCATAATCCAAGAGCCTCAGATTTTCAAGGATTCTGCATCAAAAATCCCTTCTACTATATGTAAAAGGGATTCAATCCTTCTTATTTTTCAAATAAGAAAAAGAGCGAGTAATAAAAATTCCAAAACGATAGGGTTAACTGATGTAGAAAATCATGAAGGACTACCATGACCAACACCTCCTCTGAATATCTGTGGACAAGCACCAGGCTAGTATCAACTACAACACCACCGTCGGTCCGTAGACCTGTAACTGAGGTTTCACAACCTCGTAATGCCAGTGATCATAAGCTCGCCAAGCTTGAAAGGCCTCTTCGTTCAATGCTAGCCCGCCCAGACCAATCAATAGACTGGCGGTCTGATAAAACTTTTCCAACTTAATCAACAGACGATTGTCTACCCGCCTAGCCTTTCGTAAACCTTTCAACATCTGATCTAGATTTTCTCGAAATCGAAGGGTATCTGAACTAGGGGTGAATCCCTTAGAAAAGGCTGTTTGAAGAAGGGTGATCGTCGTTCTTGCCTCTTGAATCACATCCCTTTCTTCCATAGAAATCACCTTCCTTTTCACCTCCATTGTACACCTTTTTCTCTCTATAAAAATGGAAAATTCCTAAAACTAGGAACAGAATGAGGTTGGGGCAAAAGTCCTAGCCTCTCAATTATTTTTGGATTGTCGAGCAAGACGCAGTGGTTGAGTGGGCTCTACTACGCTGATTTCATCAGCTTTTACAGCCCTACTCAACTGTGCGGAGGTGGGACGACGAAATTGAATTCTAACGAATTACCGATTTCTGTCCCACTCTCATAAAAAACTTCCCCAAGTTTCCACTTGAGGAAGTTCTTTTCGAAAGATTAGTCAATGTAGTGCAATTTCCCACGGAAGTCTTCCAGGCTCTGGTATCCTTTTTCTTCCATGATGGCTTTGAGCTCCGCAGTGATGCGTTCAAATGCTCCTACTCCTTCTTTATGAAGCGTCGTGCCGATTTGCACCATACTAGCCCCACAAAGGATATGTTCAAAGGCATCGCGACCGGTCAAGACACCTCCTGTCCCCACAATCTGAATTTCTGGATTCAGACGTTGGTAAAAGGCATGGACATTGGCGAGAGCCGTTGGTTTGATGTATTCTCCACCAATCCCACCAAATCCGTTCTTAGGACGAATCACCACGGATTCATCCTCGATGTAGAGGCCATTTCCGATCGAATTGACGCAATTGACAAACTTGAGCGGGTATTTGTTAAAGATCGCTGCTGCCTGATCAAAATGAACGATATCAAAATAAGGTGGCAACTTGATGCCTAGAGGTTTGGTGAAATAGGCAAAGACCTCAGACAAGATCCGATCTGTCGTATCAAAATCATAGGCGATCTGAGGTTTCCCAGGGACATTGGGACAAGATAGGTTCAACTCTGTCAAGCCTTTAAAGTCACTATCTTGCACCTTTTTCAAGATGGTATGAGTTTCTTCAGGAGACATGCCGACGAGAGATAAGAAGAAGGTCCGGTCTGGATCCGTTTCTTGCAACTCCAATAAGTAATTCAAATAATAGTCCAACCCTTGGTTAGGTAGCCCCATTGAATTGATCGAACCAAGCGGCACATCTTGGTAGCGTGGCTCTGGATTACCAGCACGGAATTCTAAGGTCGCTGTCTTGGTCACAAAGGTCCCCGCAGCTGAGTTCTTCACTTCTTCTAATTCCTCAGTGGTCATACAGGCTACACCTGCCGCATTCATCAGGCAGTTGTCAAATTCAAAACCAGCAATTTGCGTTTTTGTCGATACCATCTTGTACTCCTTTTTTGAAACACCACCAACAGAATTGTTCGGGATGCTCTCTATTTTCTTCTTTCATTATACCATCACTTGGAAGCTTCCGGACTATCAAAGCTAAAAATTCTTCCAAACATTCGGACTTTCCTAGTCGCGATAAAATTTTCAGAAAATTCAACTTTTTTCTTTACAAGCCAAAAAAAGTCTGCTATAATGATCCATGTAATAAAACATGACATTGTTTGTCAACTGTCTCAAAACCACTCCCCTAGCGGGTTTGCTGGTTTTCGTTTCATTCACAAAGGAGAATTAACATGACAACTGCTAAAGAATATATCCAAAGCACTTTCGAAACTGTAAAGGCTCGTAACGGCCATGAAGCTGAATTCCTTCAAGCTGTTGAAGAGTTCCTCAGCACTTTGGAACCTGTTTTTGAAAAACATCCTGAATACATCGAAGAAAACATCTTGGCTCGTATTACAGAACCTGAACGCGTAATTTCTTTCCGTGTTCCTTGGGTTGACCGTGAAGGAAACATCCAAGTAAACCGTGGTTACCGTGTTCAATTCAACTCTGCTGTAGGTCCTTACAAAGGCGGACTTCGTTTCCACCCAACTGTTAACCAAGGGATCTTGAAATTCCTCGGTTTCGAACAAATCTTCAAAAACGTCTTGACTGGTCTTCCTATCGGTGGTGGTAAAGGTGGATCTGACTTCGATCCAAAAGGAAAAACAGACGCTGAAGTGATGCGTTTCTGCCAAAGCTTCATGACTGAATTGCAAAAACACATCGGTCCTTCACTTGATGTCCCAGCTGGTGATATCGGAGTTGGTGGACGTGAAATCGGATACCTTTACGGTCAGTACAAACGCCTTCGCCAATTTGATGCTGGTGTCTTGACTGGTAAACCTCTTGGTTTCGGTGGTAGCTTGATCCGTCCAGAAGCAACTGGTTATGGTTTGGTTTACTACACTGAAGAAATGCTCAAAGCAAACGGCGACAGCTTTGCTGGTAAGAAAGTCGTAATCTCAGGTTCTGGTAACGTTGCTCAATACGCTCTTCAAAAAGCAACTGAACTTGGTGCAACTGTTATCTCTGTATCTGACTCAAACGGTTACGTGATCGACGAAAACGGTATTGACTTTGACCTTCTTACAGACGTCAAAGAAAAACGTCGTGCACGTTTGACTGAATACGCTGCTGAAAAACCAACTGCTACTTACTACGAAGGTTCTGTATGGACTTATGCTGGTAACTATGACATCGCTCTTCCATGTGCAACTCAAAACGAAATCGATGGCGATGCTGCAAAACGTTTGGTCGCTCAAGGTGTGAAAGTTGTCTCTGAAGGAGCAAACATGCCAAGTAACATCGATGCCATCAACGTATACAAAGAAAATGGTATCCTTTACGGACCTGCTAAAGCAGCCAATGCTGGTGGGGTTGCTGTATCTGCTCTTGAAATGAGCCAAAACAGCCAACGTCTTTCATGGACACGCGAAGAAGTGGACGGACGTTTGAAAGACATCATGACCAACATCTTCAACACTGCTAAAACAACTGCAGAAACTTACGGTCTTGGTAAAGATTACCTTGCAGGTGCCAACATTGCTGCCTTTGAAAATGTCGCAAACGCGATGATTGCACAAGGTCTTGTATAATCAATCGATATTTTTCTTTAAGACCTTCGGGTCAAAGCCTCTCAACTCCTGAATCCAGTGTGTTTCGGGAGTTTTTTTATATCTAAAAGCCTCTGTCAAGACACCCCGTCCCAAGTGAGGAAAGCCATTTTTAAGACAAGGGGCTCAACTGTCTTTAGTGGGGAGATGTGAGCCCTCTCTTTTTCTGTATCTTTTTCTAAAAAAATTTTATTTTTTTTACTTTACCCCCTTGCATTTTTAATAAATTAGTATTAAACTATAGCAAAAGGAGGTGTGCTTATGTTTCTTTTAGCTCAAGAAAAATCAGATACGATCGAATTCCTTAAGTCTGAATTGGTCCAATTACTCTCCAATATGCGACAAGAAATCGCAGCTAGCCGTCAATCACAGACCGGTGCAGCTTGCCATCATATTGAATATTGCATGGACAAGATCCAAAGGGCAAAAAGTTCCGTAGCCATTGCCCTCCCAATCGAATCCTTAAATCTTGAAATCACGACTATGTTGCGCCAGCAACTCATCGTCTTGCCACCAGAGGCTCGAAAAAATTGGGACCAGATTAAAAAGCTGGATTTCAAATACTGCCACTTAAAATAGAGAGTGGGACAGAAATCGGT
>NZ_JAPVZA010000006.1:0-107541 GCF_041432115.1 Streptococcus sp. 27098_8_12 | reverse complement strand
AATGAACTGCAGAGGATTTTTATGTTAATTTCCATTGTAATAGATACGATGGCTTTCAAGTTGATAATCCAACAATTCATCCACCGTTACAAAGGTATAGCCTTGCGATTTGAGGTAGTCAAGGACGGTCGGTAGAGCGTCAATCGTGGTTTGATGGATATCATGCATGAGGATAATCGAACCCGGTTTGACTTCTTTTTTCACTTCATTTAGAATGGCCGTCGTATTATGTGTCTTCCAATCTAGGCTATCCACATCCCACATGATGAAGGATTGGTCTACACCGTATTGGATGGCGTTATTGATGGCTCCATATGGAGGACGGGTAATCTTGGTTTGGACGCCTGTCGCTTTTTGAATAGCTTCTTGGGTATCCAAGATCTCTTTTTTAGCATTATCCAAGCTCAATTTTGGTAATTGAGGGTGATCCCAGGTATGGTTCCCAATTTGATGACCTTCTTTGCGGACTTGCTTGGCAATATCAGGATTCGCACTGACATTTTTTCCGACCATAAAGAAGGTAGCTTTGGCATTGTATTTCTTTAAGATGGCCAGCGCCTGAGGGGTCGTCGTCGGATCTGGTCCATCATCAAAGGTCAGGGCAATCATCTTACGGTGGCGTTCTTCAATATAGGATTGGTAAGAAGCTAGATCGTCAGGAAGCAAGCGCTCTGTATCAATCACATCATAGAATTTAGACAAGGGAACAGTGAAGGTATCATCTCCCTTAACCTTGGTTGGAAATGGAATGGTGAAATTCCCTTTTTCATATTGGAATTCCCATTGGCTCAAATCCAACTCTGAAAAGTGGGCGACCATTTGATCAATGCTTTCCTCATCCAACTGACGAAAGTCTAGATTCCCTCGCAATTCCTCCAAAAAGATCTGTTTGGCTCCATCTGGATCCGCAAAAACCTGACTGAGGGTCAGAGGGTTGTTCTCATCATCCACGTAGAAGAGAGGTAGTTTCACGGTCTCATCTTTGATGAATTTTCCTTTTTTGTACTGGTATTCAGCCCGTTTGATTTGGATAGGATGATAGCCAACAAAAGGCGCTTTTGCTTCTTCACTATGGTAGAAGGTCAAATGCTTAGGCTCTTTGGTTTTCTCATCGGATCCTAGACGCTGAAGATCTTCTTGAATCTTCTCTTTAATAATCTCAACAGCTTGTCCATCCTTAGTAGGATAATAAGTGGTCACATAAGATGTCCCAATAATCCCTTCCTGAACTTGAACATCTTTCCCTTTTTCAGAGCTTTTCTCTAGTTGGGTGACCTTGGCAAACTGTTCCTGATAGGCTTTTTGTTCACGAACCCTTTGAATCTTTTGATAGCCGATATACAAAAGACTCAGTAAAAGGAGATTTGTAATGATTAATAATATAGTTTTCGTGTGTTTGAATCTCATAACTTTATTATAGCAAATTTCTATCGAAAAAACATTCCTTTTTTGTAAATGGTTTCATAAAAAAGAGGGCGACTGTCGTCACCGGCAGTGGCCCCTATTTTAATCACTCTTATTTTTCGCGAATGACTTCTACTTTATATCCATCTGGATCTACAACGAAATAGTAATTCGGTTGCGTTCCTGGAAGACCTTTTGGTTCCGTCACTTCATAGCCTTTAGCCTTGTGTTCGGCATTTAAAGCTTCTAGATCAGGAGTACTCAAGGCAACGTGTGCGTAGCCGTCTCCAATCACATATGGACCATGATCATAATTGTAAGTCAATTCCAACTCATAGTCATCTCCAGGTAAGGCCAAATAGACAATCGTGAACTTGTAGTCTGGAAAATCTTTCCGACGTTTTTCTTCAAAACCAAAAGCATCTTGGTAAAAAGCGATTGATTTTTCTAAGTTTTCCACACGAAGGCAAGTGTGCAACATTTTTGAACTCATAGGTTTTCCTCTTTTCTATTTTTTTAAATTATGAACGATTTTTTTACGACTTTCCGTCTTGATGGATAATTTTACTTCAAAGATGGAACCTTTTGGTTTATTATCTTTAACTTGAATGGTTCCCTTAAAAGCCTCTACAATTTGTTTGGCTAAAGATAGCCCCAAACCAAATCCACCTTTTTGACGGGTTCTGGCTTTATCCACCCGGTAAAAACGATCAAAGATCCGTTTCTTGTCCTCGTCTCGAACACCAGGTCCATTATCCAGTGCTCTCAAAAGAAGATTTTTGTCCTTCAACTGGACTTCAAACTGAATCTCACCATCTTCGTCGGTGTACTTCAAGGCATTGTCATAGAGAATGGTCATCAACTGCTTGAGGAGCGTTTTATCAGAACAAATGACTTTGTCCACCTGATTGTCCCCCTGGAAGAATTTGCCATTTTCTTCCGCAATGATCTCAAAATTCGAGAAGGTCTGATCGAAAAAGCTTGGTTCAATATCTTCCATCTCTGGTTTCAAGCCGTCATCCCTTCGTGCAATATTAAGAAGGTTGGTGGTCAAGAGCTTCATATTTCGAACTTCATCCAAGCTGGATGCAATACTCTCACTCGATTCCATAATGGTCGCCTCAGGCTTTCTAAAAAGCGTTTCGAGGCGATTTTGGAGGACTGCTAAAGGCGTCCGCAATTCATGGGAGGCATTTTCTACGAAAGCCTTTTGCTTTTGCATACTCTCAAGTAGAGGCTTAACACTGAGACGTGCTAGGAAAAGACTAGCAAACAAAGAAATTCCCCAGAAGCAGATCATGACAAGAGCGATTTGACTTTCGTGCTCTTCACTCGTCTGCTCCAACTGACTGATATTGGTCATGACAACCGCATACTTGATGTCACTATCACTTTCATCATCAGATAAACTCAACTCTGCCATATAGGCCCGGTAACTTTCTTTTTTCCCATAGCTATTTGTAATTTGAAGCTGGGAAACCTTGTTGAGGAGCTTTCGACCAAACGTCACCGTTTTGAAGTTTAAAAACCCATTACCGGTTGTTAAGTTTTCATATTTTTTATTGAGCAAAACAACAGTGGTATTGGATGTGACATCTCCTTTGGGTTCTGATTTATCATGATCTGGGATCATCACCTCAGGATCTTCATCATTATCCTTATCTTTCGATTGTCGCTGGTCCCGATAAGCAATCGCTACAAGCGAGTAGGGATCCTGACTGAGAGTCTTGAGGTTCTCATCAACAGTTGTATAAAGACTCGAGCGCATAACCTGAATGATAATCAAGGTCATTGCTGAAAATATCAAGGTAAAGAGCCCAAAATATCGGATGAAGTAGGAAAAATCATCTTCTCCGACAGTTTTCTTAATTCTGGTTAGCATCTTTTAAGATATACCCCACACTGCGCAATGTTTGCAAGCTCTCAACGAAATCGGTACCTTTTAATTTCTTACGGATTTTTGAAACATAGACCTCAACAACAGAGATAGTCGTATCACTGTCAAAGCCCCAAAGGCGATCGAAAATCTGTGTTTTTGGAAGGATGACATTTTGGTTTTGAAGGAAATAGACCAGAAGATCAAATTCCTTCCCAAGAAGTTCCACTTCTTTCCCATCCACATAAGTCGAATTGGTAGATAAGTTGACCTTCAAATTGCCATAATTAAGGGTGTTTTCATTCACTTTTCCTGAGCGCTTCAAGAGAGCTTGAATCCGCATCTTGAGTTCTTCTAGGTAGAAAGGTTTGGTGAGGTAATCGTCTGCCCCCAGCTCAAATCCGTGTCCTTTGTCATCCAGACTTTCTTTAGCTGTCATGATCAAAACAGGGGTTGTCACGCCTTTTTCACGCAATTCTTTCAAGACATGGAAGCCGTCTTTTTCAGGAAGCATGAGGTCCAGCAAAATCAAATCATAGATCCCGCTTTCTGCTTCGTAAAGACCTTCTTCTCCGTCAAAGACCTGCATGACGTCCGCAAAATCATCTAAAAAATCAAATACTGAATTTGACAAACCAAGGTCATCTTCGACCAATAGAATTTTAATCATTGTCGTATCCTCTTCTCTTTCGTGAGTGAGTCTTTCTAATCTATTCTTAACCATTATAACACGACTTGCCTTCATTTCCTATAGTTTAGAACTTGGTTTTATGATCAAATTCAGCCTGCCTTAGGAAGGCTAATTCTATGAGTTTGTCGTGTTTTCTTTGTTACTTTGACTATCACTCGTCTTGTTTTTATTTTTTGAATTCTTCTTATTGGACTTTTTAGAGGAACCCTGGTTCCCTTCTTGTCCGCCAGATTGGTTCATGCCATTTTCTGGACCATTCCCTTGTGGGCCACCATTGCCTTCTTGCGGCATCTGACCAGGACCACCTCCTTGCGGGCCACCTTGGCCTTGGCCACCACCTTGTGGACCACCGCCTTGAGGTCCGCCATCCTGTGGGCCACCATTTTGCTGGTTTCCTTGTGAAGCATGGCCATTTTGACTATTTTGTTGCTGATTGGATCCTTGGTTTTGACCCGTTTGGACTGGTTGAGAAAATTGTTGGTTATTGGAAGATTGAGAGGCGATGACTCCGACACCAAAGCCACTTCCAGCACCAACCAACAATCCACCAACTGCTGCCATGCCAATCCACCACTTAGGACTTCGTTTGAGGACAACCATTTTTTCTTTTGATTCTTGCGTTTCGACTACTTGTTTTGTTTCTTTTTGATTCATCTTTTTACCTTTTATCTTTTTTTACAAGTACTTGTCTTTTAAATTTTAAAGGGAGCTCGATCCTTTAAGTATGGCGATTATACTTCAAGAGTCTTAAGCCTGCCTAAATTTTTACTTAAAAAATCCTAAAATAAGCGTGGGCCATTGACAGGTTTAGCCTCTTATTGTAGAATAGTTACCATAAAATAAACAAGAGGTTAACTGATATGAAGAAAATCTTTCCCTTAGTTCTCATCTCCATTGGAGTGGCCATGATCTCCGTCCTATCTCAATTCACCCTTCCATTTGGACCAATTCCTTTGACCCTACAGACACTCATGATCGGGATCATCGGGACCATCTATAAACCCAGCCATGCCTTTGTCACAGTCTGCCTCTACCTGCTTTTAGGCTTCTTAGGTTTTCCAGTATTTGCTGGCGGTGCTGGTGGCGCTTCGCATTTCCTTGGTCCTACTGCTGGTTTCCTCCTCTTCTTCCCATTCCGAGCATGGATCACGTCTTTATTTACCAATGCCAAATCCAGTCTTGTCACTATCTTTTTTGCCAATCTCCTCAGTAGTGCTCTCCTCTTTGTATCAGGAGCTATCGGCTTTATGCTGGTCACGCATACTGATCTCCAAAAAGCATTTACTTTGGTCGTTGCTCCCTTTATCCTTGCCGACCTCATCAAACTGATCATCATCACGATCACCAGCAAAGCTATTTTTGCCAGCCTCAAACACCACTGGTATTTCAAATAAGATACAAAGGGTACGAACATACTAAAATAAGCAACATCTGAACACAGTTGTTGCTTTTTGTTGTAGGAATATCTCTTCAATTGAAATCCTTTTAAATGGATGACTGTTTCGTAGAAGAACCTTCTATCTACCCTCCTTCCTTTATTTTTCCTTATAAAGAACTCTCAAGATCAGTAACTGTGTTAGCAAAATCCAAATAATCAGAATAGCCAAGTCAAACAATGAGATGCGGTCATGGCCATAGACGCAAGCTCGTAAGAGGTTGACAGAAGGGACAAATGGAAGAACATGGTAGAGATGGTTTATCCAATCTGGAAGACGACTTGCAGGGTACATGATTGGTGAAAACATCAAACCAATCATAAGAATCAACTGAGACATCAGCGTGACAATATTGGGAGAAAAAGTATACGCAATGGCAAATCCAAGACTGATCATTGTAAGACAGATAAGAAATAGAATGAAAACAGCCAGAATAGATACATTTAAGCGGACAGAAAAACGAAAATAGCCCAGTATAACAGAAATGAATACTCCAGGTAAAATAGCAATCATCCACATCCAAAGATCTGCTAAGGAAATAAGAATTCGAGGTATTGGAAGGGCTCGTACATAGTCTACATGTCCTTCTGACTTCGCATTTGCTATAACAGGTGAGGAGATAGTACAGCCAATAGAAATAATTCCTATCAGAACTGAACCAGAAGAGAGATAGTAGGCAGCTGTCGTATCAATCTCACCTATCACTAGTGGATAACCAAAAAGAAGTGAAATGGATAACAGAACCTGAGCTAGCGTAAAGAGTAAAAATAAATCTTTTTGACGAAGATAGTTCCAACGAAGTAAGTAAAAAAATTGAGTCATATCAGTTTGTCAACTCCTCTCTATAAAGATCTGAAATGGATATGTTTTTCTGAGTAAGTGACAGATTTAAAATATTCTTTCTATCCAATTCCTGTGTGATTTTTGGTAGCAGTCTCGTTAACTCCTTCTCTTCTATTTCAATCTGGCAGATCGAACCATTGATAATGGTGTAATCTTGAAATAGAGCTAAGCTATCTTTATTCCTAAACTCAAAAGATATTTGATACTGTTTTTGATAGGTTATTTGCTGAACTGGTCCTGACTTGATTAACTTCCCATGGTTAAATAAGGCATAGTTGTCAGCATATTTTTCAACTTCTAAGAGATTATGCGTCACGATAATAATGGTATGACCTTTATACGCCAGCATCTGTAATAATTGCCATTGTTTTTCACGACGTATTGGATCAACATCGTTCGTCGGCTCATCAAGAAGAATGATGGTCGGAGATCCGATTAAAGCCATTGCAAAAGAGGTCAGACGCTTTAAACCACCTGAAAGGTCCTTTCCTTGTTTTGCCCGGTACTCCTTAATTTCCAAATCGGTTAAGAGCTGATCCATTTCTTTTTGCAAATCCAAGGTGTTTAACCCTCTCATTCTTCCAAGCATTTCTATGTTTTGTTCCACCGTCAATTTCTCAAGTGGCGCATACTGTTGAGACATATAGCTCATCATTGAGCGAGCTCGTTTACGATTTTGAACAAAAGAAATATCTCCATAGCAAACGTCTCCTTGATCAGGTTTGGTAAAACCAATCATTTGATTTAAGAGGGTGGACTTACCAGCGCCATTGTGTCCTAAAAAAGCTGTAATTTTAGCAGCTTCTATTTCTAAGGAAATATGATTATTAGCAAAATGTTGCTTATCGAATGATTTTGTCAAATCTCTAATAGTCAGTGTCGCAAATGTCTTCATCTCATCACTCAAGACTGAGAAGATTTTCCCAGCTTCCTTCATTTTTGATAAGATTATTGTATAATAAACATATGACTTTCCAAGGTTTACGTCATGATTTACCATTTTAGTGTCATAATTAGCCAACTCAATTTGATAAGGGGGACTTATGTTAAACGTCGTTATTTGTGATGACTCAACTAGAGATGCTAGTCAGTTAGAACAGTATTTACTTTCTTACGACAAGGTTCCTGTAGAAACAAAACTATATACCCATCCTCAAAAGATGTTAGAGCAGTTAACAAAGGATACTCATTGTGTCTTTTTGGATATTGATATGCCACAAATTACTGGAATTGACCTTGCTCGTGAAATTCGGCAGTTCAATCCTTTTATCCCCATTATTTTTGTGACTAGCTATCGTGATTACATGGAACAAGTATTTGAAGTACAGACTTTTGATTACTTAGTAAAACCAATTGAACCCCAAAGGCTAAATAAGGTAGTAGACAGAGTTTTACGTTATTTAGATTTAGGACAAACCATCTTTAACTTCTCATTTGGAAAACAAAGTTACTCTATTCCTTTAAGTGACATTACCTATTTTGAGAAAGATAAGCGTTCCGTTTTTATTTACACACTAGCAGATACCTATAAGTCCTTACTGAAAACTCAAGACATTTTAGATAAACTACCTGATTATTTTATTCAAATTCATGCTTCTTATATTGTAAATCCCAAATATATCAAAGATTTTGATGCGAAAACAGTGACTATTTTGCTAAATGGTACCGAGGAGCATTCACTTCCAATTAGTCGTAAGTTCCAGTCTTCTTTTAAAGAAAAATACTATAACTACCTCAGTGAAAGGAATTTCTAATGCTAATAGGATTGCGGATCATTAGTATCTTGTTCGACTTATTTCTGGCAAGTGTTTTATTTTTTAGGCCAATATCCAAAAGTAAACAATCAAAAGAGACACTTTTAGTCCTTTGTTGTTGCTTTCTTCTTCATGTGGCTCTTGTGTTTCTATTTTTAGAAAGTCGCGTTTTTTTAGTGAGCAATCTCCTCCTTAGTATTGTAGAATCCTCTCTTGTAGGACTCTATTTTGGCTACTCCTTTCGTGATTCTTCCTTTTGGATATTCTTACAGACAAGCCTGACATTATTAGCAGGAGCTGTCCTCAATCAAGTTATCCAACTTTTTCTTCCACTGTCAAAAGTATCGAAAAATTTAGGACTGATTAGTGGTTACCTTGCCATTAGTTTTCTTTTTTCAACCGTCATAACACTTGTTCTTCGACAGTTATTCCGAACACATCAAAAGTTAGGCATGGCAACATCTAAAAGAAATTGGCTGTATCTATTTATCGTGCCGATTTTATCGATTATTTTTGCCTTTACTGTATCAGCTATTCAAGGGCAAGTATTTGGACCAGATTATCTTTCTGTCATTTCACTCTTGTCTCTTATTGTATTGTCGTTTTCCTCGCTTTATTTTACCCTACATCTTTCTCAACAACAGCACGCTTATTACCAAAATAAATTAGATAAAGAACAGCTTCAATTCCAATTAAGAGAAACACAACAGTCTCAAGAGGAATACCAACGATTGCAAAGTCTTCGGCATGACTTAAAAAATAAACATTTAACCCTCTTGGCACTTCTAGAAGAAAATCCTGATGAGGCTAGAGAGTACCTTCAATCGTTAACCGATAGTATTTCAGGAAAACAAACCTTTTACTCCAAAAATCCAACGGTTAATTATTTACTGAATCAAAAACTGCACGATGTGGAAGATGAAATTGAATTGGATATTAACTGCTTTATCCCACAAGAACTATCTATTCAGCCAGATGTTCTAGCTGTTATTTTAGGAAATTGTTTGGATAATAGTATTTCAGCCTGTCTTCGATTGACTGATAAATCAGAGAGAACATTGTCTCTGAATATACGTTATTTTCAACAAAATCTATTTATTTCGATCAACAATACCTTTAATGAACAGGAACAAGAGACTCGTAAAACACGTCAAAGAGATGGTTGGGGCTTGCGAAACGTTGATGCCCTAGTACAAGAATACCAAGGAACTATCAAACGATTCAAAGAAAATGGCCATTATCGAACGGAGATCCTCTTACCAAGTCCAGTAAACTAATGATTCTTCTCCTTTGAGGTCTTATTCAGGTCATTTATAAAAAAGAGGCTGGGCAAAATCTGTCCAGCCTTTGAAGTTAGATAGAAATAACAGTTTGACACATTGGTTGATTGCTCATAGCACTGCTTTGAGGTGACGCAAACAGTATTTCCTTTATCTGCAACCTCCAACACTCTTCCAGACTGTTGTATCTATGCGGGGGTGGAAAAATTGAAAAGAGAGGACTTCTTTCCCACTCCATTAGGATGTAGTTAAACTATCATTAACCAACCTAAATGATGCCCCAAAAATTAAAATAATATATTTTTTAAGTCTCAATCAAATATACACTGAAACTTTCCGCCGTGAGAAAAGTGCCTGAAACACAATTGTTTCAGGCACTCGGGAGTTTTGAGACCTTAGGCTCAAAACTAAGTCATGGAACTTCAAAGAAGTTCGCTGACGTCCGTGCTCACCTAAGGAAAGTTTCAAAGATGACGTTGTCTACATTCTAAGATGCTACAGAATGAATTCTGTAGCATCTTTTTTCAATCTATTTTGTCGCAAGGATAGCAGCTTCTACTGCTGCTTTTTCCCGTTGGATTAAATCCACACGAGCAGCAATTTCTTTGATTCCCATCTTGATATTACGACTGATCGCCATATCATCCAATTGAGGCTCAAAGAAGGCCTTGTATTCATTCAACCGTTCATGGGTCTTGAAACAGTTAGCTGGGTAGATGACAAACTTATCAAAGCTCATATCACCACCAAGTGCTTTCTTGATCCAATCCCAGTTTTCACGCGCCCAAGTCCAGGTTCTACCTTGGGTAAAGTCATCATGCAAGAAGTTGTAATACCAGCTCATAGCCAAGTCCTGAGGTTTCACCACATCCTTGTTCTTCCACTCCTTCAATAGAGCTTCCAAAGCTTCCTTATCCTTGGTATAAGAAAGTGCAGCCGCCAACTGGCGTTTAAAGTTTCCATCAACTGTCTTAACATAAGTATCCAGGTATTGTCGGCTAAGCTCCTTGGTTTCCTGGTGCTTGATTTGGTTGACCAAGATTTGCAAGCGGATGGCCGCTGGAAGTTTTTCCAAATCATCTGCATGCGCTTCAAAGATAGCGCTCGCTTGAGCTTTTGCAGCTTCATCATTGGCCTTGATCATATTAGCAATCATTAGTTGACGAACTTTTTCGTCTTCTTCTGTTTCACCAGGCTTAGCTTCTAGACCCAAGCGTTCAAAGTTGTAACGGTTCAGGCGTTTCAACAACTCATGGAAGGCCGCTTCTGTTTCAGTTCCTTCATCCACAAAGAGACTGATTCCAGCTAAGACGCTCGAAACAGCTGAAACAACCAAGTAGGAACTTTCTTCTGTCAAGTGTTCAATCACTGGCAAAAGGCTTGCATAAGAAATTTGACCACTTTCCGCTAAGAGACGGCGTTCTTGAACCACTTGTAGTTTCGAAGTGCTATCCAAGCTAGCAAGTTCAGCAAGGATGTCTTCCAACAATTCCCCACGGTAGTCACTGATATAATGAGCTGTATTTTCTGTATTGAAGCGAAGAGCTCCGCTGTTAGCTGCTTTCAAGGCACTGTAGTTTGGAATTTCTAAGACTTCAGTTTCCAAAGTATCTGGAATACCTGTCCAGTTGCTATTTAAAGGAACAACCCACTTGCGACCTTTTTCTTCTTTTTCTCCGATAAAGAACTGCTCTTGACGGATGATCAAGGTGTCGTTCTCTACAGAAGCTGAGACAACAGGGTATCCTGGTTGCTCCAACCAAGAATCCATAAAGGCTGCGACATCACGACCTGAAGCTTGCCCAAGAGCATCCCAAAGGTCACGACCGATAGTATTGCCGTATTGGTGTTTTTCAAAGTAGATCTTCAACCCTTTACGGAAGGCGTCATCGCCTAACCATCGACGAAGCATGTGCATAAGACGGCTACCCTTAGCGTAAACGATTGCTGGGTCAAAGAGAGTGTTGATCTCGTCTGGGTGTTTGACTTCCACATGGACGGATTGAACGCCATCTGTAGCATCGCGTTTCAAGGCAGCAGGCACTCCAGTTGTTTGGAAGTCTTCAAAGATATTCCAGCTTGGTTCAATGGCATCCAAGCTGACATATTCCATCATATTGGCAAAGCTTTCATTCAACCAAAGATCATCCCACCATTTCATGGTCACCAGGTTTCCGAACCATTGGTGAGCTAATTCGTGAGCTACGACCAAGGCTACTGTTTGTCGGCTTTGGGCCGTAGAGTTTTCATCTACTAGAAGGTAGACTTCACGGTAGGTTACCAAGCCCCAGTTTTCCATCGCTCCGGAAGAGAAGTCTGGAAGAGCGATATGAAGAGATTGAGGGATTGGATACTTCACGCCATAGTAGTCTTCATAAAATTCAATAGCACGAACGGCAATATCCAATGAGAAGTCCAAGTTTTCTAATGGGTGAGCTTTGGTAGAGTAGACACCGACTAGGGTTCCATTCTTGGTCTTAGCTGTCACTCCTTGAAGGTCTCCAGCCGCAAAAGCCAAGAGGTAAGAAGACATCCGTGGAGTCGTAGCAAATTTCCAAATTCCTGTTTCTTTGCGGTTTTCCACGTCGATTTCAGGCATATTTGAAAGGGCAATTTCACCTTCTTCTTGGTCAAATTTCAAAGAAAGATCGAAAGTTGCTTTGGCTTCAGGCTCGTCCACACTTGGAAAGGCTTCACGCGCAAAATGGCTCTCAAACTGAGTTGAGAGGACTTCCTTCTTCACACCATCAATACTGTAGTAAGATGGGTAAATCCCTGTCATATTGTCTGTGATCTTACCAGAATAGGTCAGAGTAACTGTCACTTGACCTGTGCCTTCCAATTCAACATAAACTGCTTCATTGGCATCATCAACCGTAAATGGACGAGCTTGACCTGCTACTTCTACTGTTTCAATGGTCAAATCCTTTTGGTGAAGCGAGATCTTGTCCGCCTTGGCTTGACCTGTGATCACCACACGACCGCTAAAGGTCTTAGTTTTACGACTTAAATCCAAAAACACTTCATAATGTTCTGGAACGAATGTTTCTACAAAATGTGCAACTGCTTGCATAATTTCCTCCTTTAAATGTTTCACGCTTTTCCAATCAAAAGCCCTAATAAAACTATTTTATCACAAAGTTGGGATAAAAGAAAAGACAAGCATGACAATGCCTGTCTGAGATCGAAAAGACTCCAAGATCTTACATTTCGATAATTTTACCTGTTTCAAAGTAGACTACCCATTCACAGATATTTTTTGCATAATCTCCGATGCGTTCCAAGAAGTTGATCACTTGGAAATAATCACGTCCCGTCACGATGGACTCTGGATTTTTCCGAATTTCTTCTGTTGCTAATTCTTGGATGCTATCGAAATAATGGTTGATGACTTCATCTCGTGAAGCAACTTCATAGGCCAAATCCACATCGCCTTTGAGGTAAACATCAAGTGTTGCTTCGACAAAATCTTTGACTTCACGGCCCATCTTGCTGATTTCTTCTTCAACAGATTGGATACGGACTTCCCCTTTCATGCGAATCGTTGCCTTGGCAATCGATACAGCGTGGTCCCCCATCCGCTCCAAGTCAGAAACTGCTTTTAAGACGGTCATCACGACACGAAGGTCTTGTGAAACCGGCTGTTGAAGGGCAATAATCTCAAAAGATTTACGCTCAAGCTTCACTTCGTATTCGTTGATTTCCGCATCATCTTCAATGACCTGACGGGCCAATTCACGGTCATGGGTCACGAAAGCACGAACTGTACGGTTGATCTGACTCAACACTTCATTTCCCATTGCATAAAACTGGTTATGCAACTTCTCTAAATCTTCTTCAAATTGAACTCGTAACATTTTATTTTCTTCCTATCCAAATTTACCAGAGACATAGTCTTCTGTTTCTTTCTTAGTTGGGTTCAAGAACATTTCATTGGTATCATTGTACTCAATCAAATCGCCATCCAAGAAAAAGGCAGTTTTATCGGAAATCCGACTCGCTTGTTGCATGGAGCGTGTCACCAAGAGCATGGTGTAGCGGTCTTTTAGTCCATACAAGGTTTCTTCAATCTTGCCAGCTGAAATCGGGTCTAGCGCTGAAGTTGGCTCATCCAAAAGAATAATCTTTGGACTGGTCGCAAGAACCCGCGCCACACAGACCCGCTGCTGCTGACCACCGGAAAGTCCAATAGCCGAATCATGCAGGCGATCCTTGACTTCATCCCAGATGGACGCGCGTTTCAAAGAGGTTTCAACTGCTTCATCCAAGACAGCCTTGTCCTTGACACCATTAATCATCAAGCCATAGGTCACATTATCATAAATGGACATTGGGAAAGGATTGGGCTGTTGGAAGACCATTCCGATTTCCTTACGCAATTCAACCGTATCGGTCCGGGGTCCGTAGATATTATGTCCATTGTAGAGGATGGTTCCTGTGGTGGTGACCTCATGGTTGAGGTCGCCCATACGGTTAATGGCTTTTAAAAGGGTAGATTTCCCTGATCCTGAAGGACCAATCAAGGCTGTGATCTCCTTTGGAGCAAAATCCAAGGAGACGCTATTTAAAGCCTTCTTTTTATTGTAATAAACCGACAAGTCCTTGACTTGCAAAATTGGTTCTGTCATTCTATTTTCCTTTTTGTTGTCATTTTACTTTATCCAAAGTGACCAGATACATAATCGTTGGTCGATTGCAATTTCGCATTTTGGAAAATATTCGAAGTCTTATCGTACTCGATAAGGTTTCCAAGGTAGAAGAAACCGGTATAATCACTAGCACGCGCTGCTTGTTGCATGCTATGGGTCACGATGACAATGGTATAATTCTTCTTCAACTCAAGCATGGTTTCTTCTAATTGCGCTGTCGCGATCGGATCAAGCGCTGATGCTGGCTCATCCATAAGTAAGATATCAGGCTTCACAGAGATGGCCCGCGCGATACAAAGTCGTTGCTGTTGGCCACCTGAAAGTGTCAGAGCTGATTTATGAAGGTCATCCTTGACCTGATCCCACAGAGCTGCCTGTTTCAAAGAAGTTTCGACCAATTCATCCAAGACCTTCTTGTCTTTCACCCCCGCACGTTCATGCGGGAAGGTGATGTTTTTGTAAATCGATTTGGCAAAAGGATTGGGCCGTTGGAAAACCATCCCAATATGCTTGCGCATTTCATAAACATTGATATCTGGACGGTTAACATCGATTCCTTCATACCAAATTTCACCCGTAACACGCGCAATATCGATGGTATCATTCATCCGGTTCAAACTACGAAGATAGGTTGATTTCCCAGATCCTGAAGGACCGATCAAGGCTGTAATCTTATTCTTTTCAAACTGCATGTCGACGCCTTTAATGGACTCGTTAGTTCCATAATAGACATGCAAATCTTTGGTCGATAGGACCACCTTTTCTTCAGGAAAAGTAATGATGTGTCTCTCATCCCAATTGTATTTTGACATTTCTTCTCCTTTAAGCAGATGTTAGTTTTTTATGGAGGTAACTTCCGAGTTTGCGGGCTCCAAAGTTAAAGATCAAGATAAAGATCAAAAGAACGGCGGCAGAACCAGCTGAGACTTCGATCGAGTCTGGAATGGTTCCTTCACTGTTGACCTTCCAGATATGGACGGCCAAGGTTTCAGCCTGACGGAAGATAGAAATCGGACTGGTCACACTAAAGATGTTCCAGTTTGACCAATCAAGAGCTGGAGCCGATTGACCTGCTGTATAGATCAAGGCAGCGGCTTCCCCAAAGATCCGTCCTGATGCCAATACAACCCCAGTGATAATGCTTGGAAGAGCCTCCGGTACCACGACATGAATCACGGTTTCCCAGCGAGACAAGCCCAGTGCTAAACCTGCTTCGCGCTGCGTATGATGAACATGCTGCAAGCTATCTTCGATATTGCGGGTCATCTGGGGCAAGTTAAAGACGGTCAAGGCCAAGGCCCCTGAAATGATCGAAAATCCATATTTGAACTGGACAACAAAGACCAAGTAACCAAAGAGACCTACAACGACAGATGGCAAGGAAGACAAGATCTCAATACAGGTACGAACCAAATTGGTCAAGCGCCCTTTTTTTGCGTACTCAGAAAGGTAAATCCCAGCCCCAAGAGAAAGTGGGAAGGAAATCACCAAGGTAATGACTAAGAGGAAAAAGGAATTATACAATTGAATTCCGATCCCTCCTCCTGCTTGATAAGAAGAGGATTTACCAGTCAAGAAGTGCCAGGATACATGGGGCAAGCCACGGACCAAGATATAAAGGATCAATGAGGCAAGAATCGCAACGATGATCCCTGAAATAGCATACAGTACTCCTGTTGCAATTTTATCCATTCGTTTAGCGTGCATAGTTCTTCTTACCTCTTTCTTTCGTAATCAGTTTAATCACACTGTTAAAGGCAAGACTCATGAGGAGCAATACCAAGGCGAGTGACCAAAGAACATTGTTATTGACCGTACCCATGACGGTATTTCCAATTCCCATGGTCAAAATAGAGGTGAGGGTGGAAGCTGGTGTTGTGAGCGAGGTTGGCACCACTGCAGAGTTTCCGACCACCATCTGGATAGCCAAGGCTTCCCCAAAGGCACGCGCCATTCCAAAGACGACCGCTGTAAAGATTCCAGAGCGGGCTGCCTTGAGCGTGACATGCCAAATGGTTTGCCAGCGGGTCGCTCCCATTGCCATACTGGCTTCCCGATAATGACGGGGTACAGCTCGGAGGCTATCGGTCGTCATAAAGGTGACAGTTGGCAGGATCATAACAAAGAGGACAAAAACCCCTGAGAGGATCCCAAAACCAGTCCCTCCAAAGAGACTACGGGTGAAAGGGACAACGACTTGAAGACCAATGAATCCATAAACAACTGAAGGAATCCCCACTAGGAGCTCAATGGCTGGTTGCAAGAAACGAGCTCCTTTAGGAGAGACTTCTGTCATGAAAACTGCTGCACCAATGGCAAACGGCGTTGCCAAGAGGGCAGAAAGCAAGGTTACAATAAAGGAACCTAGAATCATTGGTAGGGCTCCAAATTCCTTTGCAGCAGGATTCCAAGAGCTCCCAAATAGAAAACTAAAGATATTGACTTTATTAACAAAGAAAGTCGATAAACCTTTTTGGGCCACGAAAATCAAAATCATGGCAACGACGACAACAATCAAACTCATACATAGAAAGGTAATGGTCTTCCCAAATTTTTCTAGGCGGGAGTTTTTTGATTTCGTCAGCATTTTTTTTGCTACTTCGTTCATTTTTTACCTAATTCTTTTATTTTTTTGTCACATTCCCTTTTAAATCACGGGTGACTTTCATATCATTGATTGGAATATAGCCCATCTTGCCAACAACTTTTTGCTGAACCTCATCCGTCATCATGTAGTCAATGAATTTTTTAGACAACTCATTGGGTTTTCCCTTGGTATACATATGTTCGTAAGACCAGATGGGCCAGTTATTGTTGACGACATTGGCTTTGGTTGGTTGATAACCATTGAGCTTCATAGTTTTGACACTGCTATCCAAGTAGGTAAAGGCTAGATAAGAGATGGCACCTGGAGTTTGAGAAACGATGTTTTTCACCATTCCATTAGAGTCTTGCTCTTGGGCCTGCTTGGGTTGTTTGCCATCCATGATAATGGCATCAAAGACAGCACGGCTACCAGAACCTACGGCACGGTTCACAATCGTGATCTCAAGATCTGGACCACCCAACTGCTTCCAGTTGGTATACTCACCTGTAAAGATCTTTCGCAATTGCTCCGTTGTCAGATTGTCGATCGAGATATTTTTATTGGCAATGATGGCTGTCCCTGCTACGGCTACCTGATGATCGACCAGACTAGAGGCATCGATCCCAGACTTTTCCTCTGCAAAGAGGTCACTATTTCCGATGTCCACAGCACCTGATTGAACTTGTGAAAGTCCTGTACCAGAACCTCCTCCTTGTACATTCACAATCTTACCAGGATGTTCTTCAATGTAGCGATCTACCACTCCTTCAACCAAGGGTTGTAAGGCAGTCGATCCAACAGCAGTGATGGATTCTCCGCGATTGATCCAAGAAGCACAAGCAGATAAACTTCCTGCTAATGCGATCGTCGCTAGTCCTAGGATCAGCTTTTTAGACTTTTTCAAATCATGTCTCCTTGATATTCACTATTTCACTTATGATTTTGACAAGTTTTTTTCAAAAAAACCTGTACTTCCACTATATCATAGAACGGGTTCTTTGCCCAGCATTTTACCTAAAACGAAGTCCCTTTGGATAGAAATTTTTCAGGGTCTGTCCGGTCACTTTTGCAAAGCCCAAACCATTGCCTTCAACCAGGACCTGGTACCATCCATTTGGATGCGTTTCCCTCAATTGAACCGTCTCTCCCGCAACATAATGAACAAAGTCCTCAGGCGTGATCGAAACAGTCTCTTTGACTTCACTCGGTTTCAGAGCTAGACCAAGGGCAAAACTAGGTTCAAATCGATTTTTCTTGAAGGTTCCTAGGTGCAAGCCATTTCGGGCAATTTTTACTTTGCGCAAATCAGGTAAACCAAGTGGAACCAAATACAGCTCGTCACCAAAGGTTTCAAGGATTCCTTCTAGAGTAATCTTCAAGTGTTCCTTGGCAAATTCCTGCCATAATTTCTTTTGTTCTGCAGATAATTGGTCCTTCTTGGAAGGGATTTTGGCAGGTCGATTCTCTCCTAGATAACGGAACTTAGCAACAAATTGGCCCTCTCCTTTAAAGAGATGAGGATACATGCGCGCCGTTTCTGGATGGTCGATGCCTTCTGCCATACCATTGATCTTCTCGATCGTTTCCAGCTCCAGATCATAGTTTTCCAAAAGCCAGGATACGATCTCTTCATTTTCCTCAGGAGCCCAGGTACAGGTTGAATAAACCAAAGAACCACCTGGAACCAACATCTTGAGGGCATCCTCCAGAATTTCTCTTTGAAGAAAACTACACTCTCGAGGATATTCGACAGACCAAGAGTCCCTGGCATCTGGTTGCTTACGAAACATCCCCTCACCCGAACAAGGAGCATCTAATACAATCAGATCAAAAAATCCTGAGAAAACTTTTGCCAGACGATCGGCTGACTCATTGGTTACCAATACATTTCGGGCACCGAAACGTTCGACATTCTCTACGAGAATTTTCGAGCGTCCCTTGTGGATTTCATTGGAGACCAAGAGTCCCTGATTATCCAAATAAGACAAGAGTTGCGTCGTCTTACCACCAGGTGCTGCGGCTAAGTCTAGGACCTTCATCCCAGGCTTTGGCTGGGCGACTTGGGCCACTATCTGAGCTGCTGGTTCTTGTGAATAGACCAAGCCCGTTGCGTGTTCGATGGATTTCCCTGAGACCTTTCCATAATGGCCCCAAGGAGTATTGGGAATCGGATCATCAAATACTTTTTGTGCTTCTTTCAAAGGATTGGTGCGAAAGGCTGCTACTGCTTCTTGATTAAAGGTCGCAAAAAAAGCAGCAGCATCCTCACCTAGAAGATGCTGGTATTTTTCTTTAAAACCATTGGGAAAATTCATTTAACTTCTCCCTTTCTTAAGATAGGTTTGAATTTCTGTTAACTTCACTTTTGGAACCATCATAATGGGTTCCACTGACTGGTAATTAGGTTTATCTCCATTTAGATTTAAAACGGTATAGCCCAACTGTTCCCCCATGATCGCAGCTGCGGCATAATCCCAGGGCCAGATATAGCTAAAATAGGCTAGAATGCCACCTGAGAGAATTTTTGAAAAACTAATACCGGCACTTCCGTAGACCCGAATGCCCAGGGAATCTATACCAAGATCGGCCATGCCCCAGTCATTTTTCTCAAGCATACCGACATTTGAAGCAATCAAAAGGTTTTCCAGAGGTTGGTCCACAAAGGGCGTCAGTTCAACCTCATTGCGATAAACAGGGAATTCTCCACCCCCGTAAAAAAGGTGATCCCGCATCACATCGTAGATCAGGCCAAACTGACCAATTCCGTCTTCAAAATAGGCCACCATCACCGCAAAATCTTCCTTTTGGGTCACAAAATTATTGGTCCCATCAATAGGATCAATCACCCAAACGGATCCTTCTGAAATCGGTGAACGAAGGCCATTTTCCTCCGCAAAAATCCGATCTTCTGGGTAGCGATGTGTGATTTTTTCAACCAAATCCTTTTGAACCTGTTGGTCCATCTGGGTGACTAAATCTGTCGGCCCAGTCTTTTTTGAGATCATCAAGTCATCATGGAGATGAAGACGCAAGTAGTCTCCAGCCTCTAAAACGATTTGTTTGGCAAACTCTAATTTATTCTTCAAGAGAAAACCATCCTTCCTCTTTTTGCTTTGCAGTCTGGGTCGCACGATAGAGAGAATAACCGCTCACTTCTTCGAACTCCCGTCCAAGACGCTTTTCTTCTCCGATACTAGGTACGACCTTCTTAAAAGCGCGGTAGGCTTCCATGTATTCTTTGGCCTCTACCTTACTTTCATAAGCTTCTTCAACTTTATTGAAAAAAGAAAGCACTGAAGCAAGCTCTTCAGTGCTCCACGATAAGTCCAGTGGGTAACTATAATTTTTTTGCATTCGACATACTTCTTAGTTTATTTCTGCTCTTAGAGTGGCAGAGCGTAACTCTTGTTTGCGATAACTCCGTGGCAAGAAGGCCCGAATTTCATCTTCGTTAAAGCCAATCTGCATACGTTTGTTATCTAAAATAATCGGTCTCCGCAAGAGACTAGGATTTTCCTCAATCAGATGGATCAAGGCTGAGATGGATAAATCTTCAACATCAACATCCAATTTTTGAAAAATTTTTGAACGAGTTGAAATAATGTCGTCTGTTCCGTTTTCGGTCAAGGCCAATATACTTGTCAACTCCTGTTTGCTCAAAGGACTTGTCATAATATTGTGTTCTTTAAATGGAACATCGTGCTTTTTTAACCAAGCCCGAGCTTTTCGACATGATGTACAACTCGGTGATAAAAATAATGTAATCATGTGGTTCACTTCTTTTTTTATATATAACTATCTGACTCTATTATACAAAAAAAATAGGTGCTTGAAAAGCGCTTTTTTGATTTCTCGACGATTTTTCTGGATTTCAGTGGAAAAAAGAAATCCCTTTCATTATTCTCAAGAAGAGGCACACAAAAAAGGATTAGGAAAGTTCCTAATCCTCGTTCCAGTTTCGTGAAACTGCTTCATCTTCTTCTAGTTGAGCCACTAATTGATCAATCCCATCGAATTTGACCATTTCTCGTATCTTATCCAACCAATGAATGGTCAGGGTATGACCGTAGATATCTCCAGAAAAATCAAAGAGATTGACTTCGAAACGAAGCTCTTTCCCATCAAAGGTGACATTTTTCCCGACAGAAGCCATCCCACGGTAGGTCTGCCCTTTAAAATCGACATCCACTACATAAACCCCATCTGATGGGAGATAGGTCCGATCAATCGGTGCTAGATTGGCGGTAGGATAGCCAATGGTGCGGCCACGTGCATCCCCATGCACGACGATTCCCCGACTGGATAAAGGGTGACCAAGTAGACAGGCAGCTTCGTGGACGCGTCCTTCTAGGACAGCCTGACGAATTCGGGTCGAACTAACCTTTTCCCCCTGATCCAATACAGGAGAAATGACTTCCACTTGACCATCAAAATAAGCAGATAAGTCAGAGGCCGTTTTCTTATCAGAGCCAAAACTATAATCAAATCCAGCAATTAAAACTCGGGCTCTCAAGGCTTTGACAAATTGATCGACAAATTCTTTGGCAGTTTTAGAAGCAAAATCGGTCGTAAAATCAATGAGGAAGAGCTCATCCACTCCTAGTTCGTTTAATTTTTGGAACCGATCCTCAGGACTCTGCAAATGGAGCAGTAATTCTGGTTGGTAGCGAACAAAGGCTAACTTAGGAGATTCAGGGAAGGTTAACAATGCGACCTTCAAGCCTTTTTCATCCGCGATCTGACGCGCCTTTTTAAAGAGTTCTTGATGCCCCAGATGCAGGCCATCAAAGTAGCCCAGAACCAAAACTGTCTCATTCTCCAAATGGATCTGGTTAGCAGTAGTAATCGTACGAATATTCATGAATTTATTGTAACACACTTTCTGTTAGAAAGACTTTGCAAGGTTTGTAAAGTTCTTCTCTTTTTTCTAAAATGGCTACCAATTTCCCTTGGTAAAAAGCAGCTAACTCTCTGGCTTCGCTCTCAACCGGAATAAAGCGTCCCACTTGGACTTCACCGACCTCTTCTACTGTCAGCTCTACTTTTTCCAGATCCCCTGTTCCAATTTCAAGTGGATGAAGGAAGCTCAAATCTCCTTGGGCTACTTTTTCAGCCACTTCTTCTAAGGTCAGGGCATCATCCAGTGACAAACCGGCAGCACTGGTCCGTGTCAGATGAGACATATGGGCGGCGTAGCCCAGTTTTTGACCAAGGTCCACCGACAAGGTCCGGATATAGGTGCCCTTGCTGCATTTGACCCGGAAACGAAAACGGGCTAGACTTTCTTCATAGCTAATCTTACTGGTGCGCGTGAATTCATAAATGGTTACTTGTCGGACAGGGCGTTCCACTTCTTCTCCTGCCCGCGCATATTCATAGAGCTTACGTCCATTGACCTTGACTGCTGAATACATAGGTGGTACTTGCTCGATTTCTCCCACCATTTGGGCAATCATGCGGTCCACCTCTTCTGCATCTAAAGGGGCTTCCACTGGGGTCCGCTCTATGACTTCCCCACTGGCATCCTCCGTCGTGGTAGAAAATCCTAAAGTGATTTCTCCCTCATAGACCTTGCCTTCATCTTGCATGAATTCGACCATCCGGGTCGCCTTGCCAACTGCAATCGGAAGCACTCCCACCACATCCGGATCCAGCGTTCCCCCATGGCCGATCTTCTTAGTTCCCAGGATTTTTCGCAGTTTAAAAACCACATCATGTGAGGTCATGCCTGCTTCTTTTTTTACATTGATAATTCCGTCCATCTGATTTGCTCTTTCTAACTGTTTGTGTGACCATCCGGGCTACCGACCCTTCATTATACCATGAAACAAAACTTTTTGTCCCTCTTTCCCCCTTCCCATGACCTCCTAAAAAATCCCGTAGCAGATTTCAGACTTTTTAAAACGGGTTTGATACAATAGAAAGCGAAAGAAGGTGTAACATATGTTAATGTATGATGTTATTGTGATTGGATTTGGTAAAGCTGGTAAAACACTCGCAGCGAAATTATCAAGCCAAGGAAAAAAAGTTGCTCTGATTGAAAAGAGCAAGTCTATGTACGGTGGTACTTGTATCAATATCGCTTGTATTCCAACCAAGACCTTGATTGTTGCCGCAGAAAAAGGCTTGGATTTTGACCAAGCCATGAATGAGAAAAATGCGGTCACTACTCGTCTCAACGGCAAGAACTACGCAACCATTGCTGGAACCGGCGTAGACATTATCGATGCGACGGCTCGTTTCGTTTCTAACAAGGTCATCGAAATTCAAGCTGGAGATGAAAAGGAAGAATTGACAGCTGAAACCATTATTATTAATACTGGTGCTGTGCCAAATGTCCTTCCGATTCCAGGTTTGGCTGAAAGTAAATTTGCAGTGGATTCAACCGGTATTCAACGTTTGGAAAAACTACCTAAACGCCTGGGCGTCCTTGGTGGTGGACCAATCGGATTGGAATTTGCTCATCTCTATAATACCTTGGGCAGCCAAGTAACGGTGCTGGATGCTTCTGAAACATTTTTGCCACGGATCGAGCCAAGTATTGCAGCTCTTGCAAAAAGCTACCTTGAAGAAGACGGTATTCAATTCTTGCAAGGCGTTCATACCCAAGAAATCAAAGATGGCCAAAACAGCTTAACGGTTGTCACAGATAAGGGAGACTTCGAGTTTGATATCCTTCTCTACGCAACAGGACGGAAGCCAAACACAACTGGACTTGGTCTTGAAAACACAGACATCCAAGTCACTGATCGTGGAGCGATCCAAGTCAACCGTCATTTAGAAACCAGCGTCCCTGGTGTCTTTGCAGTTGGCGATGTCAATGGTGGCCCTCAATTCACCTACATGTCACTCGATGACTTCCGCATTGTCTTCAACTATCTTACAAGCGATGGTAGCTACAATCTTGAAACTCGTAGAAATTATGCGACAACACTCTTTATTGCTCCTCCATTGGCCCAAGTCGGCTTGACTGAGCAAGAAGCACGCGACAAAGGACTTCCAGTGGCTGTCAAAGAATTACCAGTTGCTGCCATGCCTCGCGGCCATGTCAATGCAGACCTTCGAGGTGCTTTCAAAGCCGTGGTCAACCCAGAAACCAAAGAAATCCTTGGAGCAACTCTCTTTGGAGAAGCCGCAGGTGAACTCATTAACCTGATCACCATGGCTATGGACAACAAGATTCCTTATACTTACATCGCAAAACAAATCTTTACCCACCCAACCATGGCAGAAAACCTAAACGATCTCTTTGCGATTTAACTAACATAAAAAAGCTGGAAAATTCCAGCTTTTTTAGTTTAAGAATTCACAGACAGCCTCTTGAAATGCTTTATTTTCTTCATACAGAGCATGACCTGAATGCTTAAGAATAAGGAGCTGACAACCCGAAATCGCTTTTGCCAATTCCTTGGATCCCTTCACACCAATCACATCATCTTCGAGGGCACCAAGGACCAAGGTCGGACAATGAATTTCTTTTAAGACCTCAAGGCTATTATGTTCCAGGCAAGACTGAGACTGAATGACAATTCGTTTTTCATCTTTAATTCGACCCAGGCGACCCATAATATTATAAAGGAACCGCCACTTTTGATAGCTCTTTTGCGTGTAGGAGTGCTGTGCAATATCCAACATGAGATGCTTAAAATTTCCAGATTGACTGAGTTTTTGCCAATGCTCAATTCGTTCTCTAGCAAGTTGACTAGGCTCCGCTGTTGTCACAGCTAGGATGAGCCTTTGAACCCTTCCTGGAAAATCTACAGCTAACCATTGAGCAATCATTCCACCTTGTGAAATCCCCATAACATAGGCGGCATATAGGTTTAGTGTCTCCATTGCTTCTGCTACATCTGCTGCCATATCCCGTGTCGTATAACCCTGCCTCAACTCATTAATTCGAGAAAAAACATAGATTTTATAGTGCTTAGCAAGTAGACGATAAGAGAGGGAAAAGAGCTGGGCCTTTCCTTTAACCGTCTGCACCCCATCCCCCAAGCCTGGTATGATAACGAGAGGCTTCTTTCCTTTTCCAAATGTCACATAGTCCATGCTCTTATTGTTAAAATATAAGGTTTTCCCTTTTGTTGAAGACATTACTTCGTTCCCTCTACTATTTTTTCATGATTTATTTATGTTGAGTTTTTAAATGCAAGGCAAAGCCGGCAGTCACTTTTTCAAATCCAACCGCCTGATAAAACTGATGTGCAGCATTTCGTTCAGCGGTTAATCCACTATTTAGAGCCAGTGCCTTAACTCCTTCTTTTAGCGCTTGTTTTTTCAATTCATCAATTAGCCTACTAGCAATTCCTTGTCGTCTTGCTTCTTTTGCAACTGACAAAGCCAAAATACGATAGTAAGATCCATCTGCTTCAAAAAAGAAGAGCTTTGCATAACCTAAGAAACCTAAAATTTCTCCGTTTCTTTCAGCTAGAAGACAGCCATAATGTGGTTGAGAAAGAATCATTTCTAAACGTCGAGACAGCTTAGAAGCGCTCGTTGGATAGCCCAAGTCTTCGTATAAAGACAGTAGGGCTTCAGCATCTTTTATAGTTGCTTTTCGTATCTGCATAGGAGCCTCCTAGTCTTCTTTCAAGGCATCAAACTTAGCCTTCATGGTTGGATTCTTCCGAGTCAATTTTTTGACTGATACATCATCCAGCTTGTTGTTGGCGAGGCGGAGTTGATTTTCTGATGTGGTGAGGAATTTCTTGACTTCTTCCATCCGCTTAATGGCTTTGTCGATTTCATCGATGGCCTTGCCAAAGTTGACCGAAGCTGAATTGTAGTTTTTAGCAAAGGCTACCTTGAAGGCGTCTAGGTCTTCTTCAAAGTGGGTAATATCAATATTTTGCTCACGGACAAGCGCCAATTCCTGCTTGTATTTAAGGGAATTAAGGGCCGCATTGCGCAAGAGCCCAATAATCTGGATAAAGAACTGAGGACGAACGACATACATCTTCTCATACTCATGACTGACATCCACAATCCCTGTGTTGAAGTAGTCATTATCGGCTTCTAACATCGATACTAATACAGCATACTCACAGTTTTTTTCTCGACGGTCCTTGTCCAACTCTTTGTAGAAGTCTGCATTCTTATGCTTTTTCTCAGTTCCATCCGCTTCATTTTTCATCTCAAACATAATGGAAATGAATTCCAGCCCATTTTCATCAAAATCACGGAAGATGAAGTCTCCTTTAGAACCACGCGCAGAGACTTTGTTGTCCTTTTCGAAATAGGCATTTGGGAAGGCGAAACTACGAACCTTATTAAACTCGCTCTCCGCATACTGTTCTAGACTTTCACCAATAGCTTTTGTAGATTGTTGGGCCTTGAAATTCTTGTAAAACTCAACCTGCTCACTAGCTGCCTTGAGCTGTGCTTCATAGTTTTGTTTCACCGAAGCAAGAGAAAGCTCGTTTTCTTTTTCTTGTAAAAGAAGCTGATTTTTGACCTGATCTCTTTCTTTCTCTAGGTCAGAAAGCGTCTTTTGAAGCTGATTTTCGTGCTCCAAGCGCAAGGTCGCCAGCTGATTCTCAAGTTGTTGAACTTCTTTTTCTTTCTCTAGCAGACTTTGGCTAGCGGTTTGCTCTACTTCCTTTTTCGCCAATTCTTTTTCGGTATCAAACTGTTGAATCTGGTTTTGTAACTGAGCAATTTCTTGATCCTTCTTTGCTAACTTCTCTTGCTGCTCATTAAGGGCCTTTTGCTCAGCCAAAGCCAACTCTTGCCGAATCCGCTCATGAATTTCCTTGTCAAACTCAGCTGTCCGTACCTGTGACAAGAGCTCGCTGTATTGACTTTCGTTGACTGTAAAGACTTCCCCACAGTTGGGGCACTTGATTTCGTTCATAGCATGCCTCTTTCTCTATTCTTAGTATATTATATCATGCCACCAGTAAAATCAAAACCAGCAAACGAAGCTTGTTCCGACTATTTCCCTTCACAATTTAGTTTATGACAGTGAATAGAGTAACTGAGAGGATTTGAAAAACAGAACGATGACCATTAAAACTTCCCGCTGTGAGAAAAGCAGGAGAAACAGATTTGTTTCTCCTGCTCGGTAGATTTGAGACGGAAGGCTCAAATCTAAGATATGGAATCCCAAAGGGAGTCGCTACCGTCCGCCCTCACCTAAGGGAAATTTTATAAAACGACAAAACCAGCAAGCTAAGCTTACTGGTTTCAGTTTATTTCTTCTCAATTGGCGCGACACTGGCCAAGAGTTTTTTGAGACCCACTTCTGGGAAGTTAATCTTGAGTTCTTGGGTACTACCACTACCAGAGACTTCTAGGACAGTTCCTTCGCCCCACTTCTTGTGAATGGCAATGTCGCCAATAGACCAAGCGACAGTTTCTTTGGCACCCGCTCGGTTACCATTGCCAAAGGGTAGGCTTGATGACGTGAGAGCACTTGGAGCTGCTTGTCTCTTGCGCTCTTGAAGGGCTTGTGACAGACTCATGCCTTTTCCAAAGGTTGTTCCGCCACCATTACTATAAGAAGCCTTAAAACTAGTGTTGACTGGACGCGCTAATCCTTGGTAGCTTAACAAATCTGAGCTAATTTCATTGATAAAGCGCGTCGGACGGTTGTAGCTGGTCCGCCCAAAGAGCAAACGAGAATTGGCATTGGTCAAAAAGAGAACCTTCTCTGCCCGCGTGATCCCCACGTAAGCCAAACGACGCTCTTCTTCCAACTCATCTGGATCCTCTGCTGCACGACTAAGAGGAAAAACGTTTTCTTCCATCCCAATCAAGAAGACCACTGGGAATTCCAAACCTTTGGCCGCGTGAAGGGTCATCAAGGTCACTTCTGAGGTCTCTTGCGCTCCATCGTCTGTATCGGCAATCAAAGCCAAATCATTCAAGAAACGACTCAAGGTTTCCACACCTGTTTCGTCTTCGACGGTTTCCCCGTTTTCATCAAAATTCTTGGTAACAGACAGGAACTCTTGGATATTCTCGATGCGGGCCTGACTTTCCAAATTCCCCTGATTGGTTAAGGCTGTCATATAACCCGTCTTGTCAAGGACTTCTTCGACCAGTTCTGTAATGGTCAGCTGGTCCAATCTTTCTCTCAAATCAAGAATGAGATTGGCAAAGTCCCAGATAGCCTGGGCTGCCTTTCCTTTGATGCCTGAGAGCATGATATTAGCCGAAGCATCCAGGAGCGAAGTCTCTTGCGTTTGGGCAAAATCGCGAATCTTATCTACTGTACCTGGCCCGATTCCCCGCTTAGGTTCATTGATAATGCGCTCAAAACTGATATTGTCACTGAGGTTAGCAATCAAGTTCAGATAAGCAATGACATCTCGAATTTCCTTCCGGCTGTAGAACTTGGTGCCCCCTACCATAGTGTAGGGAATGTTGGACTTGAGTAAGGCTTCTTCAATGGTCCGTGACTGGGCATTTGTCCGGTAGAGAACAGCAAAATCACGGTGTTTGTACCCAGCTTCGCGACTAAGCTCTTCAATCGTTTTAGCAACAAAGACTGCTTCATCCTGCTCGTCATTAGCCCGGTAATAGACAATCTCTTCCCCGTCAGCATTTTGGGTCCAGAGATTCTTCGGACGGCGGTTCCGATTATTTTTGATAACATCGTTGGCTGCTTGCAAAATCGTCTTAGTCGAGCGATAATTCTCTTCTAGGAGTACGACCTTAGCTTCCTTATAATCCTTTTCAAAGTCGAGAATATTTTGCATGTCTGCTCCCCGCCAGCCATAAATAGACTGGTCAGCATCCCCAACAACACAGATATTTTTAAAGCGAGAAGCTAAGAGTTTGACCAATTGGTATTGGGCATGGTTGGTATCTTGGTACTCGTCTACGTGGATGTATTGGAACTTCTGCTGGTAATAGGTCAGTACATCTGGATGCTGGTCAAAAAGACGCAAGGTTAGCATGATCAAATCATCAAAGTCTACCGCTTCTGACTGACGCAGTTCCTTTTGGTAAGCCTCATAACACTTGGCGACGATCTGGGTATACATATCTCCAGCCTGGGCAGCATAGGCCACTTCATCGATCAAGTCATTCTTGGCATTGGAAATGGTCCCCAAAATGGTCCGTTCATTCCATTTCTTAGGATCCAAATTCAAGGACTTCAAAATCCGCTTCATCAAGGTCCGTTGCTCACCTGGATCGACAATGGTAAAATTCCGATTGTAGCCAATGTGATCCGCATCTCGACGGAGGATACGCACACACATGGAGTGGAAGGTTGCAATTAAGCAATCTTGAGTCGCTGGATTTAACTTATAAGCCCGCTCCTTCATCTCCCGAGCGGCTTTATTGGTAAAGGTAATGGCCAAAATATTCCAAGGATTGACCATTTTTTCATCGATCAAGTAAGCGATGCGGTGGGTCAAGACACGTGTCTTACCCGAACCAGCCCCCGCCATGATCAAGAGGGGGCCTTCTGTCGTTTGGACCGCCTCTGCTTGGCGATCATTCATACCATTCAATAAAGGATTCATCTCATACTCCTCATTCATTCAATCGTTCTATTATACCACAAAAACCGACCTAGCTTCTTTTAAAAAAGACTCATTTGAATTTCCCTTCCAAAAACGATATAATAGTAGTTTAAAGAAAACAGGTTCATATCCGAGGTTGTAGGAGGAAATTTTGGAAAAACCATACAGTAACTTAAAACTGGCCGAACGTGGTGCCATCATCAGTATTTTAGCCTATTTACTACTTTCTTCAGCAAAATTAGCTACTGGCCATCTGCTTCACTCCTCTAGTTTGGTAGCCGATGGATTTAACAACTTATCAGATATTATCAGCAATGCTGCCCTGCTCATCGGGATTCGTCTCGCTCGCCAACCTGCTGACCGTGATCACAAGTTTGGTCACTGGAAAATCGAGGATCTAGCTAGTCTAGTCACCTCCATCATTATGTTTTATGTCGGTTTTGATGTCTTACGCGATACCCTCCAAAAGATCTTCAGCAATGAAACCGTTAGCATTGATCCACTCGGTGTTGGTGTCGGAGTGGTTTCAGCCCTTGTCATGCTAGGCGTTTATTTCTACAATCTTCGCTTAGCAAAACGGGCCAAATCAAAAGCCTTAAAAGCGGCGGCAAAAGACAATCTTTCAGACGTCATCACATCTCTTGGGACGTCGATTGCGATTGCCGCTAGTGCTTTTAACTATCCAATTGTCGATAAAATCGCAGCCATCATCATCACCTTCTTTATCCTCAAAACTGCCTACGATATTTTTATGGAATCTTCCTTTAGTCTTTCAGACGGCTTTGACGATAGTCTCCTCGAAGATTACGAAAAAGCTATTTTAAAACTCCCTAAGATTGCGCGTGTGAAATCTCAACGCGGACGGACCTATGGAAGCAATATCTATCTGGACGTTGTCTTGGAAATGAATCCCGATCTTTCAGTTTATGAAAGTCATGCCATCACTGAAGAAGTCGAGGATCTCCTAAAAGAAGAATTTGGAGTCTTTGACATTGACGTCCATGTAGAACCTAGCTCAATTCCTGAAGATGAGCTGATCGAAAACGTTGAAAAGAAACTCTTGACCTACGAAAAAATCCTCTATGCTAAGCAAGAATTTGATACACTGCTAGCGGATAATTATACTTTGATTGACGATACCGGTCACGAACACCACAAGGCGGAATTAATGGAGGCACTCGCAAGCGACCAAGTTCAATTCCAAAACTTTGAACTGGAGTCCATCAGCCAAAAAACCAAACTCATACGCTATGAACTAGACGGTCAAATCCATACCAGTCTCTGGCGTCGCCACGAAACTTGGCAAAAGATTTTCCATCAAATTACTAATAAAACAGACTAAAAAGCTAGGAATGATTTCCTAGCTTTTTTACTTGATGTCATCTGTCGCTACATCCTTTCCAAACCACTTCTTAGAGATCTTTTGGAACTGACCCTTTTGATAGAGTTTTACGAAAGCTTCATCAATTTTTTTCTTCAAAGTTTTATCTGCCTTGCGTACCCCTACTGCAAAGGATTCTGTCTCAAAACCGACAGGAAAGACATTGTAGTCTTTTAAAATTCCTTCTGTTTGTAGATAATAGTTGGCATAGACACGGTCGATTAAGAGGCCATCGATCCGATCGTTCTGGAGGTCGATCAGTGCCTCGTTAAAACTCTGGTATTGGGTAGCCTTTTGATTTTTGACCTTATTTTTCAAGATTTTAGGATTGGCTTCAAAATCCATATAGCCAGACGATCCTGTCTGGGCACCTAATCGTTTCTCTTTCATCCCACCGACTGATTGGATCCCAGATGCTTTCTTTGTGACCAAGACTTGCTCGTTTTTCATATAAGGCTTTGTAAAAGCAACACTTTCCCGACGTTCATCTGTAGCCGAATAGCCATTCCAGATGGCATCAATGGTCCCATTTTTTAGTTCCGTTTCTTTCATGTCCCAATCAATGGGTTGCCAGTTCACATGAATCCCATAAGATTCAAAGACTTGATAGGCCAAATCAATATCAAAACCCGCATAGGTTCCATCTTTTTGTTCAAAGCCCATAGGAACGAAAGTATTATCAAAACCAATCGTAATGGACTGCTCTTTTTGGTATTTTTGCCAGTTGTCCACTTTAGGATCACTCACAGTCTGCCCACAGGCTGTCAGAAAGACGAGACTAAGGACACCTAGCAACCATGGTATTACTCGTTTCATCGTTTCATCCTCTCCTCCTATTTAGGCTCAACCTTGAGAAGAACATCCGCAATCGCTTCTGCAAATGGAATATCATGGGTAACAACGATCTGGGTCATCCCCAGTTCACGGTTTTGCAAGATTAACTTCTCAACTTCTAATCGCAATTCTGGATCCAAGGCCGAAGTCGGCTCATCATAGCCAATAATTTCCGGATCGATCATCATGGCACGCGCCAATGCCACCCGTTGCTTCTGACCACCCGATAGGGAGAAGGGATAAGCATCCGCATGATGTTCGAGCCCCAAGCGCTTCAGTAAACTCATGGCTTTTTTACTCGCTTCTTCCTTAGTCACATTCATGGTCTTAACAGGAGACAAGATAAGGTTTTCCATGACCGATAAGTGTGGAAATAATTGAAAGTCCTGGAAGACAAATCCGAGAAGATTTCGTTTTTCTAAGGCATCTAGAGGCAAGTTTTCACCATTGTAGATGATCTGACCAGAATCAATGGTTTCAAGACCAGCTAGCATGCGAAGCAAGGTGGTCTTTCCTCCACCAGAAGGACCAACAATGGCGACGATTTGTTTTTCAGGAACGAGAAGATTGAAATCTGATAAGATCTGCTTATCCCCAAACCGTTTCGAAATTTGTTTTAATTCTAACATATACTTCTCCTCCTATTTATAATATGAAAAGTTCTTTTCAACTCGCTTAGCAATGATGGTCACAATCCCAATGAGGATTAAATAAATAGCTCCCGCTAAAAACATGGGTGCAAGACTGGCATCACGATTGGCCGCCGTCCGACTAGCCAGGATCAAATCACTAATTCCCAAAGCATAGACCAAGGAGGTATCTTTAATCAAGGACATGACTTCATTGAAGACACTTGGAAGAACGATCTTCACCACCTGAGGCAAAATGATATAGCGAATTGTTTGCCATGAACTCAATTTTAAGACCTTGGCCGCCTCATACTGACCTGTCGGAATGGCGACAATTCCTCCACGGAAGATTTCCGCAAAATAGGCTGCATAATTGAGAGTGAAGGCTGTAATAGCCGCAGGCAACCGATCAATTCGAATCCCGATACTTGGAAGGACGTAATAAATAAAGATCAACTGAAGCAAAAGAGGAGTTCCTCGCATGATCCAGATATAAATCGTTAGGAGTCCATGCAGGATCTTTGAGCGCAATTGAAGCAAAAAGGCAACAACGATTCCTAGTGGAATCGATAAAATCAATACGAAAGCAAACACTTGCAAGGTGAGGCTTGCTCCCTTTAACAAACTTGGTAAAATTTCCAAAGCATACTGCATAGCATTCTCCTCCTAAAAAATTATTTAATGAACATCTTACCACAAAAATGGAAAAAAACTAGTTCATTTTGATATTTATAAAAAAAATAGCCTTTCGGCTATTCTTCTACTTTTATAAATCCAAATTTATTGAGAGGATAGAGACGCAGATTCACGACTCCTTCGATCTGATTTTTATGGATATAACCAAACTCACGGCTATCTTCTGTATCTCCACGGTTATCATTTAAGACTAGGTAAGTATCGGATGGTACACGACCAGCCTTGGTCCCTTTTAATTCTGATAAAAAGAAATCATCCGTATAATACCCATTACTCGTTGGAGCAGCTAAGTGTTTGTTGAGCATTTTATTCAGGTAAGGTTCTGGTGTTGCCTGTCCATTCAAATAGAGGACATCATCTACGTAGCTGACTTCGTCGTTTTCTTTGGCAATGACACGTCCAAGGTATTCTTTTCCACCGACCTTGTATAAGACCAAATCACTGCGATCTACCTGAGCATTTCTAGTCGCTACCACAAGATCTCCAGTTTTCACAGAAGCATTGGCCATTTTATCATTGATACTAAATGGATGAAATACAAAGATTCGAAGCAAAATCAGTGCCAAAACCAGTACAGCGACAATGATGACATTTCTAATTAAATCTCTCCTTGGCATGTATGTCTCCCTTCCTTTTTATTTATTATACCATGTTTTTGATCTTTAAAAAAGAGAAAGTAAGCATTAGTGAGAATTCTTGTCAACACACACCAGAAGAAAAAGAAAAACCTCGCGGTCAATCCTTTCGGACCAACCAGCAAGGCTTTAAGATCAAATTGTCTATTAACGTACTGTACGGATACGCATTGTGTTTGTACGAACAGCTTCTCCAACTGGTACACCAGCAACGATAACGATATCATCACCAGATTTAACAAGACCAGCTTCAACTGCTTTACGTTCAGCAATTTCGAACATATCATCAGTTGATGAAGGAGCATCTGTCAACATTGGGATAACACCCCAGTTCAACATCAATCCACGTTCTGTCAATTCGTCAAATGTCAATGCCAAGATATCAGCATCTGGACGGTATTTAGAGATCAAACGTGCAGTGTGACCTGTCTTAGTCAATGTTACAACCAATTTGATATCCATTGAGTTTGTAGCATCTTTAACAGCTGAAGCCATAACTTCTGTCTTAGAGTTACGTTCGAATGAAGCTGGGTTCAAACGACCATATTCTTTCAAAAGTGTTTGAGCGTTCATGTCGATTTTCGCCATTGTAGCTACAGATTCAAGTGGGTATTTACCGTTTGCAGATTCACCTGAAAGCATAGTAGCATCAGTACCATCGATAACAGCGTTGAAGACGTCAGATACTTCTGAACGAGTTGCACGTGGTTTTTCAGTCATTGTTTCAAGCATGTTTGTTGCAGTGATAACAACTTTACCAGCAGCATTTACTTTAGAAGTAATCATTTTTTGGTAAACTGGAACCATTTCGAATGGTACTTCGATACCCATGTCACCACGAGCGATCATGATACCGTCAGTAACTTCGATGATTTCATCCAAGTTTTCGATACCTTGTTGGTTTTCGATTTTCGCAAACAATTGAACGTGGCTGTTACCAGTTTCTTCACAGATAGCACGAACTTCTTGAACATCTTTTGCAGTACGTACAAATGAGATCGCAATGAAGTTGATACCTTGTTCCAAACCGAAGCGGATATCGTCGTTATCACGTTCAGCAAGTGCTGGGAAAGGAATCTTAGTGTTAGGGATGTTTACACCTTTTTGTTTAGCGATGATACCATCGTTTTCAACTTCAACAACGAATTCACGTTTTGCAGCGTCTTTTTCTACAACGCGAAGACCCAATTTACCATCATCAACCAATACTTGGTGTCCAACTTCAACATCATCAAAGATATCAAGCGCACCAGCAACGTTCAAAGCAATCACTTCACGAGTTGATTTGATACCTTGTTTTGTAGCAACGCGGATACGTTCACCAGTCTTGTATGAATATTCTTTAGCTTCGCCTTCGAACAATTCAGTACGGATTTCAGGACCTTTTGTATCAAGAAGGTAACCAACTTTTTTACCAGCGATTTCTTCTGCACGTTTAACAGTCGCCATACGTTCACCTTGTTCTTGGTGGTCACCGTGTGAGAAGTTGAAACGGAAAGTATTAGCGCCAGCTTCGATCAATTTAGCAATGTTTTGTGCTGAAGCTTCAACGTCAAGTTTTTCAGCCCAGTATCCATCTTCACCGAATTTTTTACCGCCACGGATTTCTACCGCAGGACCTAAAGTTGCAACGATTTTTACACGTTTGTTCATGATATATATGACTCCTTTTTTAATATATCTGTCTTTTTAAGACAAGGTTAACGAATTAATGAAATAAAATTAGATTGAAGACAAGCTACGGTTCAACTCGGCAAGACCAAGATCAGCTTTATGTGGATTGTTTACCACAATCTTACCATCTTCTGTCAAGCTAAAGAGGGCTCCTTCTTCTGCTTTACCAAGGATTGGGTTTTCAACCATTTTTTCATTACGGATACCAACGGCTACACCACCGATTCCTTGTTTCAACAATTTAACAGCGTGTGCTCCCATACGTGAAGCAAGAACACGGTCACGCGCAGTAGGTGAACCACCACGTTGGATGTGGCCAAGTTCAGTCACACGAAGGTCACTTTCATCACCAGCTTCTTTCAACGCTTTACCAAATTCATCTGCAGACATCACGCCTTCAGCCAAGATGATGATGTTGTGGGTACGACCTTTTGCGTAACCTTCTTTGATGCTCTCAACAACATCTTCGATCTTGAATCCTTCTTCAGGGATGATGATTTCATCTGCACCAGATGCAATCCCTGCCCAAAGAGCGATATCTCCAGCGTTACGTCCCATCACTTCGATAACGAAAGTACGGTGGTGACTAGATGAAGTATCACGGATCTTATCGATCGCGTCCATTGCAGTTGTGACTGCCGTATCAAAACCAATTGTAAAGTCAGTTCCGACGATATCGTTGTCGATCGTACCAGGAAGACCCACAGCTGGGAATCCAAGCTCAGTCAAGCGCATCGCACCATGGTAAGAACCATCTCCACCAATAACGACAACACCTTCGATCCCGTGTTTCTTCAATTGCTCGATCCCTTTTAATTGACCTTCGCGTTGTGCGAATTCAGGGTAACGAGCTGAATGAAGGAAGGTACCACCACGGGAAATAATATCTCCAACAGATGAGGCGTCAAGGGGCTGAATTTTACCAGCAACCATTCCCGCATATCCATCATAGATACCGAAAACTTCCATTCCTTCTGAAATTGCTTGACGAACAACTGCACGGATGGCAGCATTCATACCAGGGGCATCTCCACCACTAGTTAAAACAGCAATACGTTTCATTTCGTTGTTTGCTCCTTTTTTTCTTTTACATTCTACGTAATTATAACACAAAGAAGACTAAAATTCTCGTATTTTTCGCAGTTTTTACCGATAAATCGTTTTCATAACGAGATTCTTTAATTCATCTTCCAATTCTTTGTTTTTCTGGACGGTATAGCCCTTCAATTGAAGAGTTTTTTTCTCGTCTTCATAGCGTAATATTACAGGATATGGGCCCGGATATTTTTTCAAGATAGAAAGAATCGTTTGATCCTGACGATGATCGAGCAACTGGATCCAGAACTTTTCATTGGTTGCCAGTTGCGCCTCTGCTAGAATCATCTGCAAGCGCCCATCACGCTCTTGTATCTTCCCTGTCAAGTAATAAAAGCCGCCTTCTTTTATCAAGGAGGAAAATCGATTGTAGGTTTCAGGGAAAAGGGTCACATCCAATTTTTTCTTGGTATCACTGACTTGTAAGAAAGCCATGAGATCACCCGACTTGGTTCGAATGGTTCGAATGCTTTGTACCTCAATGAGAATGCGTGCCTGCTCTCCGTATATGAGTTGAGAAATTGGTTGGATCTCGTAGGGACTCGTTTGTCCAATCGCAACCAATGGGTGGGTACTGAGCCCGATGCCAATAATGGCCTCTTCCTTCTCATATTTTTCAGCTTGGCTAAAGTCCTCCGCTTCTGTCCAGGAATAGTTAGAATCCGCAAACAAACTGCCTAGCTCATCAGCAAAGACAAACAAATTCGGCAAATTGTGAAGCACCTTGCGTCTATTTTTTTCAAAAATATCAAACAATCCAAGCTCCACTAAAGGTGTTAACAGAGGTAATTTATGATACTGATTGGGGAGGCGTAAAATAAAATCTTCGACACTTTCAAAGGGACGATTATCAATGATCCAATACGCGAAATCTCTTGGGAGTCCCTTGATATTTTTCATTCCCAAGTAAATTTTTCGATCCTGGAACTTATCTCTGTAAGGGATGGTGTTGATGGATAATGGCGCGACTTTAAAATCAAACTGGAGAGCATCTGTCAGATAATCGCTACTCGAATAATTGAGCATGACATCAAAGAAAACATCTGGATAATGGACCTTGAAATAGGCCATCTGAAAGGCCAAGGCAGAATAGGCGTAGGCATGGGAACGGTTAAACCCATAGCCTGCGAATTTTTCCATGATCGCAAAGACCTCTTTGGCTTTTTCTTCCGTATGCCCAAGTTTAAGAGCACCTGAGACAAAATCGTCTTCCATCTGATGCATTTCAGCCGCATTTTTTTTGCCCATAGCCCTACGTAAAATATCGGCTTTCCCTAGACTAAAGCCTGCAAAACGCTGGGCAACCTGCATGACCTGTTCTTGGTAGAGCATGATCCCATAAGTGGGCCTTAAGATTTCTTCAATAGCTGGATCTAAAATCTCAACTTTTTCTTGGCCGTGCTTTCTTTTGACGAAATTATCAATGTAATCACTAGCCCCTGGACGATTGAGAGAGGTGGTCGCTACCACTTCTTCGAAATGATTGGGTCTCACACGTCTCAAGAGGCGAATGGCTCCAGCCTGTTCAAATTGGAAAATCCCCTTGGTATCCCCAGCAGCAAACAAGGCCAAGGTTTCTGGATCTTCTAAATCAATGGCTTCAATCACGATCTCTTCTTGGTACTTTTCATAGACCGCTTCCTTCATTTTCTGAACAAAGGTTAAATTTCGCAGACCCAAAAAGTCCATCTTCAACAGACCATTGGCTTCAACCGCATGAGCATCATACTGGGTGACAAACATGTCTTCTCCATACTTGAGAGGAATGTGATCCGTCAAATCCTGGTCACTCATCACAACCCCAGCCGCATGGATAGAGGTCTGCCTTGGTTGGCCTTCAATTCTTTTAGCAATTTCAAAGCCACGCTCAAATTCTGCTCGGCTATGAATCACTTGTCGAAAAGCTAGATTCTGTTCATAAGCAGTCGTCAGTGTATCCCTAAAACCAATCCGCTTGGTAATGGAAGTCAATTCGTACTCTGGTACCCCAAAACGTTTAAAGACATCGCGAATGGCTTGTTTGGCCCCAAAGGTTGAAAAGGTCACGATCTGAGCTGCATGGTAACTCCCGTAACGGTCTCGCACATAGCGGATAAATTCTGGACGATAGATATCAGGAATATCAATATCAATATCCGGCATGGTGTAGCGCTCCACATTTAAAAAGCGCTCAAAGAGGAGGTTCTTCGCCACAGGATCAATCCCTGTAATTCCTAATGCATAGGCTACCAGTGAGCCTACAGCTGACCCACGTCCCATCCCCATATAATAACCTTGACTCCGTCCGAAACGAAGAAGGTCCCAGACAATCAAGAAATAATCATCAAAGCCCATTTGGTGAATAATGTCTAATTCATGCTCCAGACGTTCTTGATAGACCGGTCTGGTCAAGTTCTTTCGAAGGAGACCCGCTTGAGCTAATTCTCTCAGTTCCTCAACAGCTGGTTTCTGGGGATTGAAGCGAGGCAATTTCAACTGGGTGTCAATATCATATTGAATCCCTTGGACTAGTTTTTCCAGATTTGTGATGGCTTGAGGAAATCGCTCTGCAAAATTACTCTTTAAATCCTGAGGAGTTTTTAGGACTGTTGTCGGATCAATTGGTCCTGTTTCCGTTAAGCTTTGATTGTCCTTGATGGCTGCCAGCATCTGCATGGCTTCCACATCTTCCGCCTCAAAAAATCGAACGGTATGAAGAGGAATCACAGGGTGGCTAAACTCTTGGACCGGCGTATCCGCAAAAACTCCGATGAAGTAATCTAGACCAAGCGGCAAGTCTCCACTAGCAAAAGGCGCTGGGACAATAACTGCTACTCCTTCTGTTAGGTGCTTCACATCCTCCCAATTGCTCTTCCCCATCATTTTGACGGTCGACATCTTCATCAGATTCTGGTAGCCCTTCGTTGACAGAGCGATCATCCGAAACGGAATTGTTTCATTGTCTACCTCTAGTCCAATTTCTAAACCGACCAAGGGGCTGAGCTTGTGGGCCTGACAGGCTTCGATAAATTCATAAGCACCATATAAATTATCTATATCCATGATTCCCAATGCGCCATACCCCATGCTTTTAGCCACTTGAACATAGTCTTTTATAGTCACAAGGCTTTCCATAAAGGTATAGACTGATTTGGTATCTAGCTGTGCAATCACTTTTTCTCCTCCCTCACTTGTCTATTTTTGGGACTCTTTATTGTACAAAAAAACACCACTGCTACACAATGATGTCTCAACAACGGAAGACATGGGATTCGAACCCACGCACGCTTTTACACGCCTACCGCGTTTCCAACACGGCCTCTTAAGCCTCTTGAGTAATCTTCCATGAATAAAAATATGGAGCCGGTGGGAGTCGAACCCACGTCCAAACACCTGCCAGCATATTTGTCTACAACCATAGGTTATGTCTTCTTTTAACAGCTACATGACACATAACTCAAGCCCTGTACCTGCGAGTCTATCAATCTCTTATCTAACTCCTAGACCAAGCTAGATCGTATCTCGCTATAATTAAGACCTGTCATCAAACACGAGCGATTCGAATCGGGTCACGCATGCTGGTGTTTAGGCAGCTAAAGCGTAAGAATTATTATTTTTTGCAGTTATATTTAACTGGCGTTTTACATCCGCTAGATGAGTTGCAAAATATGCCTCATAATGCCTGTCGAATCCGTAACGACCCCAAAACGAATACAATTAGTATATCAAAATGTAGCCAAAAATGCAAAAGAAAAAAATTGAACAAGAAGGCTTCCACCGGGAAGCTCCTTGTTCAATTAACTGTTCTTATTGAAGATTCAACTTGTACTTGCTGATATAGTGAATCGTGAAGTACATAGAAACAATCTTGATGACTTCATAGATAAGACCTGGGATGAAGTTAGGTCCAAATTCATCAATATTTCCATAAACCAATGCAGACCCAACAGCATATGAATCTTTTAATGGATTGACTGCTGTACCGATGATACTTAAAACAATGCACAAGAGAAAGAAAAACAGAATAGCCTTCAATCCACGACGATTTTGGAAGAGTTGGCCAAGTGCGATCGATACATAAAATAGGAAGATCCCTGAAGCTGTGGTAAAAATCCACCAAACGATAATCCAATAAGCAATTGAATGACTAAAAGCCTCAGCGATAATACTAAATACAGGAGAGAGGTCTTGTCCAATGACAGCGCCCATCACAAGTATTGTGATAAAACCACTCAAAAATAGAAGGAATAGGCAGTAAAGACTCGCTACTAAAGCTCCCACAAATTTAGATAAAATGATCGCATGCGGGCTAGCTGGAAGGGTCCAGGTCAAGTAACCTTCGCGTCCGTATAAGTTGGAATAGAAACGACGGATAATAATATAGTAGTTACTAAGATAAAGACCAATGACTCCTCCAAAAATGAGAATCCCAAGAGTCCCCGTTATGATTTGCATACTATTGGTTTCCATATTCACAAAACCGTTTGTAGCACTTCCACCAATAACACCTGTAATCACTGACAAACCTAGTGCGATCAGGGTGATCAATAAATACCACTTAGCTGTCGATTTAAATTCATATTTTAATAATTTACCAAACATGGGTTCCTCCTAATAAACACGGAATTGATCACGGAAGATCTCATCGATTGATTTTCCGTGTTGATTGCGCATAACAGTCGTATTTTCATGCAAGAGGATTCTTCCTTGGTTGATGAAAATGGCCTCATCCAAAACTTGCTCAATATCCGCAATCAAGTGAGTAGAAATCAAGACAGAAGAGTTTGGACGTCTGTTTTGAATAATGGTCCGCAAAATATAATCACGCGCTGCTGGGTCAACCCCACCGATTGGTTCATCAAGAACATACAAGTCAGCTTCACGGCTCATCACCAAAATCAATTGCACTTTTTCCTTGTTCCCTTTTGAAAGGCTGTTCAATTTTTGATTTGGCTGCAAATGCAAATCGTTGAGCAATTGGTAAGCTCGTTGGACATTAAAATCTGCATAAAAATCTTGGAAATAGTTAATAGCATCAATAATTTTCATATTTTCATTCAGATAAGTTGTATCTGGCAAATAGGAAACCACTTTTTTAGAAGCTGGGGATGGTAATTGCCCATGAATATAGATATTTCCAAGGCTTGGTTGCAACAAACCATTAATCAATTTAATGATGGTTGTTTTCCCACTACCATTGGGACCCAAAAGGCCAATAATACGGCCAGGTTGGATGTTCAAACTAACATCCATGAGAGCAACTTCATGCCCATAATTCTTTGTCACATGGTCCAAGTAGACCAAAGGATACTGATTCATGTAAATCTCCTTTATTTTCTATTTATGCTATTATACCCTGTCCCCTTGATGATTGCAACTTTATCTGAAAATTTGCTAAGAATTTGTAAATACTTGTTCAAAAAAATAGGGATAAATAAATCAGAGGTTAGGGAAACCCCAACCTCTGATTTATTTTGATGCATAGAATGTTTAACTAATTCCAAGTGCGATCCGTGCATAACGGCTCATCTTTTCAACCGTCCAAGCAGGGTACCAGACCAACTTCACATCCACAGATGTCACTTCTTCTACTTCTGCTAAAACATCATGAATCTGATCTGTCAGAAGGTCCGCTAATGGACATCCCATGGTCGTTAGAGTCATATCAATGATGGTTGCTCCAGTTTCACCGTCAAAATGGATCTCGTAGACAAGACCTAAATTGACAATGTCAATCCCAAGCTCAGGATCGATTACCTCTTCCAAAGCATTTAAAATTTTATTTTTAATTTCTTCAATTTGCTCAGTTGTATATGCCATATGACACTTCCTTTTTTTGTTATGTTACTCTCGATAGAATTGCTTAGCTCGGGTTAAAAAGGTCCCACGGACATAGGTCGCTTTTTCATTTCTTGGCGACCGTTAAAAATGTCCCCCGGACCTAGGTCGCTTTTTTATTTCTAGGCGACCGTTAAAAATGTCCCCCGGACATTTTTAATCCTCAATAAAATCACGCAATGGTTTGCTTCTGCTTGGGTGGCGGAGTTTACGGAGGGCTTTGGCTTCGATCTGACGGATCCGTTCACGGGTCACGTTGAAGACTTTACCCACATCTTCCAAGGTCCGCATTTTTCCATCATCCAAACCGAAACGTAAACGAAGTACGTTTTCTTCACGGTCTGTCAGGGTATCGAGGACTTCATCTAATTGTTCACGTAGAACCACACGAGTGGTGTAGTCTACTGGATTTTCAATCACTTCATCTTCGATGAAATCTCCCAAATGGCTATCGTCTTCTTCCCCGATTGGCGTTTCCAAAGAAACAGGCTCTTGGGCAATCTTCAAGATTTCGCGTACCTTATCAGGCGTCATATCCATGCGTTCAGCGATTTGTTCAGGCGTTGGGTCTTGTCCCAATTCTTGCAAGAGATTGCGTTGTTCACGAACCAACTTGTTAATGGTTTCCACCATGTGAACAGGGATCCGAATGGTCCGTGCTTGGTCTGCAATGGCACGAGTGATAGCCTGACGAATCCACCAAGTAGCATAGGTAGAGAACTTGAACCCTTTGGTGTAGTCAAACTTATCAACCGCCTTCATCAAGCCCATGTTTCCTTCTTGGATCAAATCCAAAAATTGCATTCCACGACCAACGTAACGTTTCGCAATGGATACAACCAAACGAAGGTTGGCTTCTGCTAGACGTTGCTTAGCTTCCAAGTCACCTTGTTCCACCAAGATAGCCAATTCTTGTTCTTCTTCATTGGTCAAAAGTGGAACAACCCCAATTTCTTTCAAGTACATCCGTACTGGGTCATTGACCTTAGCAGAGTTGCTTCCAAGCAATTCTTCATCTGACAATTCTGGCTCTTCCTCATTGTTCAACACACGCGCACTTGGGTTGCCGTCTTTATCAGTGATCGAAATCCCTGCATCTTGAATACGTTGCAAAAGATCTTCAATCCCATCTGCATCGAGTGTGAATGGAATAACCAATTGGTCATTAATTTCATCGTCTGTTGCAGTTCCGCTTTTCTTGTGGCTGCGAATAAATTCTGCAATTTGAACGTCCAATGTTGTAATATCTTTTTGTTCTTTAGCCATTCTTACTCCATTCTTCTTTTTTGAGCGATTAAACGCTCGAGTTCCAATAAAGCTTTTTCCGCATCCCCTATTGAGGAAGCTTCCTTCACTTTATTTCCAATTTGTTGACTTTCTTTGCGAAGAAGCTCACGATTCCGTGTCGCTTCTACTTCTTCTAACTCACCATCTGCTATCTCATCTGGTAAATCTTCTTCTAACATGCGGTACCAGGCGTGCTGGACCCCTTCAGGCTGCTCAGATAAATCCTGAGAGGTGACTTCTCCATTTTGACAGAGCAATTGATACAAGATCTGTAACTCCGGCGTGTCAAAGGCAAAATCAGGTCGCAAACGGTAATCATTGAGCACCATTGGAAAATCCTTCATCCTACTTAACAAATGATTTTCTGCCTTGATCAAGCGCGTCATCCCACGATTCGGCAAGAGCTCTACTGAAAAATGCGATGTTTTAGATCGTCCACCACTTTGAGCCTCCTGCCGTTGTTGCAAACGACTATTATTGACAATCTGCTCAATCTGCAAGTAATCAAAGTCCGGCAATAAATCGGCCAACTTATAAATATAGGTGTTTTGCGCTGTAATGGAGCGCGTCTGGGCAATCATCGGTGCCAGCTTTTCGACAAACTCAATTTGGGCTTGCAAGTTCTCAATATACTGGGGTTTCCAGTAGTGCATCAAGAATTCAACCTTACTAATCCGAGAATTCTTCAAGAGGGTAGCTAGATCTTCTGGGGACGTCTTTTTGAGGTACTCATCAGGGTCCATCTGATCAGGGATACGGACGATCTCCAACTCCAGATCCTGCAAGACATCCAAGGCCTTAGCTGTTGCTTCAAGTCCTGCCTTATCCCCATCATAGGTCAAGATGACCTTTTTGGTAAAATGAGACAGGTGCTGGACATGCTCTGGTGTCAAGGCTGTCCCCATAGAGGCGACTGCATTTTCTATCCCAGCTCGATAAGCCGCAATGACATCCATAAAGCCTTCCATGATATACATTTCATGTTGCTTTTTGGCGCTCGTCTTGGCTTGATCCAAATGATAGAGTTCATAACTTTTATTAAATAGACGGGTACTACGACTATTCTTGTACTTGGCTTGATGACTGCCATCATCCGTCATTTTCCACAGCCTACCAGAAAAGGCAATGACCCGTCCACTATCATCCGTCAAGGGAAACATGATCCGATCCTGAAAGGCATCAAAAACCGTTCCTGCATCTGAGATTGTAAACAAACCTGAATCGGTAATGACTTTCTCAGAGAATTTCTCAGAGAGATTGCGATAGAGGTAATTTCCTTCTGCAGGTGCTAAACCCAATTGAAAATGTCGGATCACTTCATCCGTCAGACCACGTTCATGCAGATAGTGTCGCGCTTCTTCCCCCATCTTAGTCGTCATCAAAATCGCCTGATAAAACTTACTAGCTTCCTGATGAATCTCATAAAGTTCTTGGTTTGGATTGACAGACGCTGATTGGGCAGGTCTTGCCTGGTACTGAAGCGCAATGCCAGCCTTGTCTGCTACGATCTGGACCGCATCCATAAAGGCGACTCCACGGTAGTCCTCAATAAACTTAAAGACATCTCCAGAGCGACCACATCCGAAGCAATGGTAAAACTGCTTGTCTTCAACGACATTAAAGGAAGGAGTCTTTTCACCATGAAAAGGACAAAGGCCTAAAAAGTTACGGCCAGCCTTGGTCAAAGAAACAACTTCTCCAATGACTTCAACAATGTTTACACTGTTTTTAATTTCTGCAATCAGCTCTTTATCAACCATAAACAGTGCCTCCATTTTACCATAGATTATCACTTTATATTTTATACTAAAAGTTAGTAAAAGTAAATTTTTTCCTACCGATTTCAAACAGAAAAGAAAAGATTTTCAACCTTTATCACTAATTTTAAGAAAATTAGGCATATTTCTTGTCAGTCGCATATTTTTCCGTTATACTATCATAGTAAAAAATTATTATGAAAGGACATATATAGGATATGTTAAAAGAATTGAAAGCTTTCCTCCTTCGTGGAAACGTTGTTGACCTTGCTGTTGCAGTGATTATCGGGGCTGCATTTGGTGCCATCGTGACATCACTTGTTAACGATATCATCACACCACTTATTTTGAACCCAGCTTTGAAATCTGCTGGTGTTGATAAAATCGCCGAATTGTCATGGAACGGTGTTGCTTACGGTAGCTTCTTGAGCGCAGTAATCAACTTCATCGTCATCGGAACTGTTCTCTTCTTTATCGTTAAAGCTGCTGAAAAAGCACAGAACCTTGGTAAAAAAGAAGAAGCTGTCGAAGAAGAAGCTCCAGCTCCTACTCAAGAAGAGTTGCTTGCTGAAATCCGCGACTTGCTTGCAAACAAATAATCAGATAAAAAGATCCGATCTTCTAGCTGGAAGGTCGGTTTTTTTGTCTTTGATGGATGAGAAAAAACAAAAAACAGACCGAAGTCTGTTTCTGTATTCAATTAGAATTTTTTACGTTTACGAGCTGCTTCTGATTTACGTTTACGTTTTACAGAAGGTTTTTCATAGAATTCACGTTTGCGTGTTTCTTGAAGAGTACCAGCTTTAGTAACCGCACGTTTGAAACGACGAAGAGCATCGTCAAGAGATTCATTCTTACGTACTACTGTTTTTGACATATTTTTCACTCCCTTCAAGCCTAAAATCTTAATTATTTTATCATACTTTAAAGGTGCTGTCAAGATCTTTTGAAACTTTTCTAGCCTTCCTAGCCTTCATGCTATTTCTTTTTCCGACTTTTTCATTCTTCCTATTTTATGATACAATGGAAACAAAGAAAACCCTGAAGGAGATACCATGTCAGAAATTTATGATATTACGATTGTTGGGGGCGGACCAGTTGGTCTGTTTGCTGCTTTTTATGGCAATATGCGCCAAGTTAAAGTCAAACTGATTGATTCCTTACCTCAACTTGGAGGACAACCAGCCATTCTCTATCCAGAAAAAAGTATCCTCGATGTACCCGGATTTACCAATTTAACAGGTGAAGAATTGAGCAACCGCTTGATCGAGCAAGTCAAACGATTCGATACACCGATCTTCCTCAATGAAACTGTAGAGGATATTCAAAAAGAGGGCGACCTCTTCACTATCACTACTTCTCGCCAAGTGCATCAGTCTAAAGCCGTCATCATTGCCATGGGTGGCGGTGCCTTTAAACCACGTGCTCTTGATATCGAGGGGGCTGAAGACTTTGATAACGTCCACTACCACGTATCAAATATCCAACAATATGAAGGACAGCAGGTGACCGTCCTTGGCGGGGGGGACTCTGCTGTGGACTGGGCTCTTGCTTTTGACAAGATTGCTCCAACTACAATCGTTCACCGTCGGGACAACTTCCGTGCCTTGGAACATAGCGTAGAAGAGCTCAAACAATCTTCTGTCAGCATCAAAACACCATTTGTTCCTAGCCGCTTGATTGGCGAAAATGGTCATGCCACTCATCTTGAAATCACAAAAGTCAAATCCGATGAAACCGAACTTATCCCGATTGATCACTTATTTGTCAACTATGGTTTTAAATCTTCTATCGGAAACTTGAAAGAATGGGGTGTAGAATTGCAACGCCATAAAATCAAGGTGAACCAAAAACAAGAAACCAGCCTTCCTGGAATTTATGCCTGTGGAGACTGCTGCTTCTACGAAGGAAAGATTGATCTCATCGCTACAGGTCTGGGGGAAGCTCCAACAGCTGTAAACAATGCCATCAACTACATCTATCCAGATAAGAAAGTCCAACCGACGCACTCAACCAGTTTATAATAAAAAAGGCCTTTGGCCTTTTTAAATTGAAGTTAAACTATTTTAAGTTAATCGATTCTGCAAAGAAGTAAAAATGAGCTCCTATTTTTAGTATAAATCAAGAAAAAACAAAAACTTTCCGCTGTGAGAAAAGTGCCTGAAACAATACGTTTCAGGCACTCGGGAGTTTTGAGAGTAAAACAGTTTGGGAAACTGTTTTAGCCTGAGCCCAGAAAATAAAGAGCGAAGGGGCTCAATACGAATTGAACACGGGCTGCGGCTTGTGTCAAAAAGATAAGTTTTCCTAGAACCTAAGGTTTCTGCGTCAAACTTCCTATTTTGACTTGATCCGCAGACGCCCTTAGTATCTTGATTTAGTCATGGAACTTCTATGAAGTTCGCTGACGTCCGTACTCACCTAAGGAAAGTTTTTAAAAAGACTTTATCCTCATTATGAAAGGCCCTTGGCCTTTTTTATTTGTCTAAATCGTCTGCGATCTTATTGATCTTACGCAAGCGGTGATTGACACCGCTTTTTGAAATAGGTTGTTGCAAACTATCCGCAATCTGCTGGATGGAATAATCTGGATGGTTCATCCGGATATAGGCAACTTCTTGCAAGTCACTTGGTAAACTACCTAGGCCGACCGTATCCACAATTTTACTAATATTATTAATGGTTTTCATGCTAGCTGTGACTGTGCGCTGGATATTGGCCATCTCAGCATTATTGGCCCGGTTGAGGTCATTGCGCGTCTCTCTCATGACCTTGATAGACTCAAATTCCTGCATGGCTTGCATGGCCTCTACCACAATTAGAAAATCAATAATATCTTCCGCTCGTTGCAGATAGGTCACCACTCCTTTTTTCCGCTCGATGGTTTTCGCATCTAGTAAAAATCCTTGCATGAGAAGGGCAATTCCTTCCGCGTGGTCTGTATAAACAGAATGAATTTCCAGCTGGTACTTCCCTTTTTCAGGATCCTTGATGGAACCACTCGACAGAAAAGCCCCTCGAAGATAAGCACGACTGGCTACTTCATCTTCTAAAACACTGGCATCAATGCCTGTCTCAATCCCAAAAAAGGCATCTGCCAAATGTAAGTCAGCAAGAATCTCTTCCACCTTTTCATCCAAGAATACTGTGTAGACACGATTTTTTTTCAAATTGGTTTTTTGGTGGTGGCGAATATCCGATTTGGCCTCATAGAAATGATGCAACAATTCATAGATATGGCGAGCGATCTTGGCATTTTCTGTTGTTACCGAGAGCGTCAAGCCCCCCATTGAAATCCCAAGACTTCCAGACATCTTGATAATGGCAGCCAATTCACTCTTTTCAAATCGCTTGAGAGACAATAATTCTTCTTTTACACGAACCGTAAAACTCATTTTCTCACCTGCACGATCTGCATCAACTCTTCGACTACTTTTTCACCATCATGAAAGGCTCCTCCATTGACCAACTTTAAGAAATCAGAAGAAATCACTTGGGGAACTTGCGAGTGCAACCCCTTAAAATCGTGCTCTACCTGCACCAAGTATTCATCAAATTTATTGCTGTTCATGTAAGCTGCCGGAACCTGATTGATATTGACAAGGACGGTATCGATGAACTTCTCTCCCAAATGTTTATGAAGAACGGCAACGTGGTCACTATCTGTGAAATGCTCGGTTTCTCCTCTTTGGGTCATGATATTACACACATAGGCTACTTGGGCCTTGGTTTCAAGGATGGCTTTCCCAATCTCATCGATCATCAAATTAGGAAGAATCGAGGTAAAGAGCGAACCAGGACCTAAGACGACCATATCACTTTCAAGAATAGCTTCCACCACTTTCTTACTAGCTTTTGGGCGCTCTTGATCAAAGGTATTGGTCACATAAACATGATCAATCATGCCGGTGTAGTTGGCAATGTGGCTTTCTCCTACCACTTCTTTTCCATCTTGAAAAACGGCATGAAGGGTCAAGGGACTATCACTGGAAGGATAGATCTTGCCGGTTGTATGAAAGAACTTGGTTAACAACTGCATGGCATTATAGGTCGAGCCTTGCATCTCTGAAATCCCTGCAATGATCAAGTTTCCCAAAGGGTGTCCGGCTAAAGGGCCATCATCGTCTGCAAAGCGGTATTGAAAGACTTTCTCATAAAAACGAGGCATATCTGACATGGCAACCAGCACATTTCGAAGATCTCCAGGTGGTGTCAATTTTTGGATGTTCTTCCGCAATTCACCTGAACTCCCGCCATCATCTGCAACGGTTACAATAGCAGTAATATCGACCGGTTTCTTTCTCAGACTATCGAGAATAACAGAAATCCCTGTTCCTCCTCCAATAACGGTTACTTTAGGTTTTCTCATGAGCGATTCACCGTTTCTTTCCGTCTGTCCTTGTCTCTATGACTACAATTGACCTGCCAATTTTTTTCTAAATCATGCGCTAAGCGCTCTGCAAAGGCTACTGAACGGTGTTGCCCACCGGTACATCCCATAGCAATGGTGAGAACGGATTTACCCTCACGTTTATAGGACGGTAAAATAGGAACGATCAAGTCATGAAGATGACTGTAAAACTCCTCTGATTCAGGGTGATCCATGACATAATCATAGACTGCTGGATCCTGACCGGTTAAATTCCGAAGTTCCAATTTGTAGTAGGGGTTTGGAAGGAAACGCACGTCAAAGACAAGGTCAGCATCGATCGGAAGGCCATATTTAAAACCAAATGACATGACCTCAACCCGAAAATCTGGCTGATTATCTTGACTGGCAAATTGTTCTGCGATCGTTTTTCTCAAATTACGAGGTGTCAACTCAGTCGTATCCACCACATTTTGACTGATATTTTTTAAAGGGGACAAGAGTTCGCGCTCTAGGGTAATCCCATCTAAGACACGGCCATCTGCCGCTAATGGATGGCTACGACGGGTTTCCTTGTATCGTGCTACCAACTCACTATCAGTGGCATCCAAGAACAAGACCTTGAAATCGAGGTCTTCTTGGTTGTCCAATTCATCCAAAATGGTGCGAATTTCATTGAAAAAAGAACGGCTCCGCATATCCACAACAACGGCTAATTTATTGTTATCGGGACTGTGGCGCATGAGCTCAATAAATTTCAGCAAGAGCGCCGGTGGCATATTATCGATGGTAAAGTAACCCAAGTCCTCAAACGATTGGATGGCGACGGTCTTTCCAGCACCGCTCATCCCGGTTACCATGACCAGTTGAATCTTACTTTCTGTCATTTTCTCCTCCCATAAATAAAACAGAGTGGCCTACAGTTTCCTGCTCTCCACTCTGTCTTTTTGTCTTTGAATGGTTATTAGGCTTTGATTTCCGCAATAACTTCAATTTCAACCTTCACATCACGTGGCAGGCGTGCTACTTCAACAGCAGATCGAGCTGGAAACTCTGTAGTAAAGACTGTTTTATAGACCTCATTAAAAGGTACAAAGTCATTCATATCACTTAAGAAACAAGTGGTTTTCACCACGTGGTCAAAGTCTGTTCCAGCCTCTTCCAAAATAGCCCCAATGTTCTTTAAGACTTGCTCTGTTTGTTCTTGGATGGTTTCTCCAATGATTTCACCTGTTTCAGGTGACAAGGGAACTTGTCCACTTGCAAAGAGAAGATTCCCTACGATTTTCCCTTGAACATAAGGTCCAATTGCTGCAGGTGCTTTATCTGTATGAATTGTTTTTGCCATAGTATTCTCCAAGTCTATTTACTTCTGCTGGTTTTCTTTTGCTAATTTTTCCCTTTGTAAGCGCAATTTGCGCTTAGGATTTAGCGTATTAAAGAGTTCTTCTAGTTTTTCAGCATTCCAAACATCGGCTGCTGAAACAAAATTTCCATTTTCATCTCGAAAAGATATTGGTTTATCTCCCACTGAAAAAGCCTCACTTCTTATTTGGAATCCTTGATCCGCTGGGGATCTATCTTAATCTACAAACTCAAATTCAAATTTACCGATCCGGACGATATCGCCATCTTTTGCCCCACGCGCACGGAGAGCTTCATCAACCCCCATGCCACGCAATTGACGAGCAAATTTCATGACCGCTTCATCACGATCGAAATTCGTCATATTAAAGAGTTTTTCAAGTTTTTCACCAGACAAGACCCAAGCGGCATCGTCATCCCGACTGATGTCAAAGGCTGGCTGGTCTTCATCAAAGCCATAGTAGACTTCTTCTTGGGCCATTTCGTCTTCTGAATACAAGAGGAATTCTGGTGTTTTGTCTAACAATTCTGCCGTTGCTTCTAACAAATTGTCCAAACCTTGATGTGCCAAACTAGAGATCGGAAAGATCTGTGGCAGTTCATCAAACTCATCATAATTGGCCGCCAATTTCTTCTTGAATTTTTTCAAGTTTTCTTGGCTCTCTGGCATATCCATCTTATTTGCCACGATAATCTGAGGACGTTCCATCAAACGAAGATTATAGGTTTCAAGCTCTTTATTGATTTGAATATAATCTTCGTAAGGGTCGCGTCCTTCACTGGCTGACATATCAATAACATGCAAGATAACCCGGGTGCGCTCGATGTGACGAAGGAACTGGGTTCCGAGTCCGACACCTTGGCTAGCCCCTTCGATCAATCCAGGAAGGTCCGCGACTGCAAAGGATTCACCTGACGGTGTCCGAACCATGCCCAAATTTGGAACGATGGTTGTAAAATGATAGGCACCAATTTTTGGTTTGGCTGAAGTAATGACACTAAGAAGGGTTGATTTCCCAACAGAAGGAAAGCCAACCAAACCAACGTCTGCCAAGACCTTGAGTTCTAATTCGAGTTCGCGTTCCTGACCAGGCTCCCCATTCTCAGAAATCTCTGGGGCTGGATTTTTAGGAGTGGCAAAACGAATGTTTCCACGTCCGCCACGGCCACCGTGGGCAACAATGTACTCTTGTCCATTCTCGACTAGGTCCGTAATGACCTTGCCAGTCTCAGCATCTCGGACTGTCGTTCCTTGAGGGACTCGTACATAGAGATCTTCTGCTCCCCGTCCGTGCATCCCTTTGGTCATTCCTTTTTCCCCATTTTGGGCTTTGAAATGCCTGTTATAACGGAAGTCCATCAAGGTACGCAAGCCTTCGTCTACTACGAAGATGACATTGCCACCACGACCTCCATCACCACCCCAAGGTCCGCCATTAGGGACATATTTTTCGCGACGAAAAGCCACCATGCCATCGCCGCCATTTCCAGCCTTGACCTTTATCTTGGCTGTATCTAAAAACATACTCATAAATAGATGATTTCCTTTATTTCTGTGTGCGTCTTAGTAAGAAAGAGCACCAATTGCGGTTGCAAATATTGCACCAACCGTTACAATCAACATAATCACAATGACCACCATCGTGATCATTTCAAATGGTGTTTTTTTACGTTTTCCGTTATCTCCAAAAGCCACTTCTAATACCTCGATTACTATAAATTCATTAGCCCTATTTTACCACGAAATAGGGGATTTTTCAAATCGAGCCTACACAAAAAGACCAGACAGAAGTCTGATCTTTCATTGATCATATTAAGAATCTTTTCTTACACGTAAAATACCAACCGATAGAATTGCTAGGAAGACACCCATGACAAGAACTACCGGTGTCATCTTTTCACCTGTACTTGGAAGAACTTTTTTCTTACCAGGTTTTGGGGCTTCTTCTTTAACAGAAGATGAAGATGATTTCAATGAAGAACTTGATGTGGATGTTGAGTTCGATTTAGAACTGGAACTCGTTGAAGATGATGAGCTTGATGAAGAACTAGAGCTTGATGAAGAACTAGAGCTTGATGAAGAACTAGAGCTTGATGAAGAACTAGAGCTTGATGAAGAACTAGAACTTGATGAGGAGGTTGAGCTAGGTGTCGGTGGTGTTTGTTCTTTCTCACCTAATCCCTCTCCGGTTCCTGATTCCAATCTCAATTCACGGGTTAAACTACGCGGTGCTGGGAAATTGGTTGCTGTCCATGTTAATGTATTATGGACAACATCACCGACTTTCGTTCCAGGTGCCACTTTTGTAGAATATTCAATATACATTGGCCAATTGTAATTATCACCAAATTCAATTGTAAAACCAGTGATCTTTCCATCTGCATTCTTATTGAAAACAGCTTTTTTAGTAAAGTTATCCAGAACTGGGAGACTTAATATCTGAGCTTCGTTCTTAATCCCACCTTCTACAGGAGCATAACGAACAGCGCGTAAGCTACCTTCAACCAATGTTAAGCCATCTCTGAATTGGTCTTTAATGACCATTCCACGAAGCATATCTTGGCGAGCATTTAAGAGAATCCGCCATTTGATAATGGTTGGATCAGACTTATCTTGGTAACCGTATTTCATCTCATAGTCTCCAGCTTCTCCAGCAGTTTTTTCATAATTCAATGAAAAATCTGTATTTCCTAGTTTAAACTGGATTGGAGAAGTTTTTGTAACTACTTCTGAGTCTACTTTTACATCAAAATGAAGAGCAACTCGTTTGTTGAGTGGATGAGATGCGAAATAATCATTAAAGGTAACGGTCACTGTTTTCTTAGCTGTATCAACGACAGCTTTCCCCACCGTCTGACCATTTGATTGACCTTCCTCAAGAACATTGAATTCCAGTGCTGTGTAGAGGGCTAATTCTTTTGGCAAACTAAGAGTTAAGGTATCCCCAGCTTGAATAGTTTGCGAATCTGGAAAGGCTAAATAAATACTTGCTGACAATTTTTCATTTGTCAACACCTTGCTCCCATTTGTTAGCGTGTTACCATCTTTCGTTAGACGTGCTGTCTGTGTATATGATGAGACTTCTGCAGCATGAATTGTTTTAGTCAAACCAACTGTGAATAGAATCGTTAGCACTAAGGTAAGTGCCCATACAATTTGACGAACCTGTTTCATATATACCTCCTCTGCTCGCCTATTTGCGAGCCATGTTTTTTACAAGGTTAAAGTCCGATTTCTGCTTGAACAACTGCAGCAATAGTATCTACATAGTAGTCCACTTCTTCATGGGTAGGTGCTTCTGCCATCACACGAAGGAGGGGTTCAGTTCCACTTGGACGCACGAGGATGCGTCCATTTCCTGCCATTTCCGCTTCCATTTTTTCAATGATTTCACGAATAGCAGGGACTTCCATCGCCTTGTCTTTCATGCTATTTTCAACCCGGATATTGACCAGTTTTTGTGGATAAATGGTTACTTCAGCAGCCAATTCAGATAATTTCTTGCCGGTTTCTTGCATGATTTTCGTCAATTGAACTCCTGTTAATTGACCATCACCAGTTGTATTGTAATCCATGATGACGACATGACCAGATTGTTCACCACCAAGATTGTATCCTGATTTGCGCATTTCTTCGACCACATAACGGTCTCCGACAGCTGTGATTTCTTTTTGAATCCCCTTCGCATCTAATGCTTTGTGGAAGCCGAGATTGGACATGACGGTTGTGACGATCGTATTTTTTTCGAGCAAGCCCTTGCTTGAAAGATAAGAACCGATGATGTACATGATCTTATCGCCGTCCACGATCTCTCCATTTTCATCCACAGCAATCAAGCGATCGCTGTCTCCGTCAAAGGCAAGACCAATCGCTGCACCTACTTCTTTGACTTTCTCTTGCAAATGCTCTGGGTGAGTAGAACCAACCCCATCATTGATGTTCAAACCATCTGGGTTTTCACCGATGACAGTCAATTGAGCTCCTAAATCTGCAAAGATTTGACGAGCACTGGTAGAGGCTGCACCATTTGCTGTATCTAAGACCACGTGCATGCCCTCGAGTTGAACACCTGTCGATACAAGGAATTCTTGATACTTACGCAAGCCTTCCGGATATTCCATGACCGTTCCTAAACCTTGCGCACTTGGACGTGGAAGGGTATCTTCAGCGGCATCAAGCAAGGCTTCAATTTCAAGTTCGCGATCATCATCCAATTTGAAACCATCACCACCAAAGAATTTGATTCCATTGTCCAAGGCTGGATTGTGGCTAGCAGAAATCATAACGCCGGCGCTGGCTTTTTCCGTACGAACCAGATAGGCAACACCTGGCGTTGCAATCACACCCAACTTATAAACGCGAATCCCAACTGATAAGAGGCCAGCGATCAAAGCATGCTCCAGCATTTCACCAGAAATACGCGTATCACGTCCAACAAACACCAAAGGTGTTTCTTCTTCATGTTGGCTCAACACATAACCACCGAAACGACCCAACTTAAAGGCTAATTCTGGCGTTAATTCTACATTTGCTTCTCCACGGACACCGTCCGTTCCAAAATATTTACCCATTTTTGATTACCTTTTTACTTTCTAATTACTTGAACTGGAAGAGGTCGACGACGAACTGCTAGAGCTTGACGTAGACGAGCTAGTCTTTGTGGTCACTTGAATCCGTGTTTCACTCGGATTGACCAAGCCTGGTAGAATATTTCCTTGAGCATCCACTGCATTTAAGGAAATGGTTCCGCTATAATTTCCACTGATGATCTCACTGGATGGGAAGACTGCTTGGACATGATCAATACGACTTAAGGTTTCTTGATCACTCGTGACTTCCACCTTAGTTTTTTCAAGAGAAATATCCGTTACCGTAATTCCATCCACAATTTGATTATCCGGGATCGTGGCTCTAACTGCATACGATTTTTTCGCTTTCTTCCCGATTTTTACAGAAACTTTCTGAGGTTCTACGGTTGCTGTTAAACCAGCTGGAAGATCTTCTACAATCAACGGAACTTCGACGGTGCCTTCTTTGACCTTACGTAGATCCGCTACCACGCGAAACTTCCTAGTTCCCGGTTGCATCTCACTTGCAAGTGCGACCCGGTTTGAACCCTTTAGAAAGACTGTTACCTCGGATGTCAATCCACTGACAAAATATTTCTTGTCATTATACTTGGCATCAATTGGAATATTGGTCAAGGTATTGGTGTAGGTCTCTGAGCTCACTTGTCTAGCGCTACTATTATTTTGAAAATTAAAGGAAGACGCATTGATAAATAAGATAAAGGACAATAAGACGGAGGCTAAAACATAAAGAAATTCTTTTTTCGATCTCATTTTGTTACCCTCCCAAATAGACGCTCTTTCCAACTACTCGTTTTAGTCTCTTCAGGAACCAAGAAGGATCTCAATTCTGCCTCGAACTCTTCTAAAGTTAAATCGTGTCGGAAAGTTCCATTATAGGTCACAGAGATCCCGCCCGTTTCTTCTGATACCACGAAGGTAAAGGCATCAGAAACTTCAGATAAACCAATGGCTGCGCGGTGACGCGTTCCAAACTCTTTTGAAATTCCGGTATTTTCCGTCAAGGGCAGGTAAGCACAAGAAACGGCAATTTTATCATTGCGGACAATGACCGCTCCATCGTGCAAAGGAGTATTAGGAATGAAGATATTAATCAGCAATTCTCCTGAAATATCCGCATCTAGTGGAATCCCTGTGGAAATGTATTCCTGAAGGGTTCTGGCCCCTTGAATAGCTACCAAAGCACCAATCTTACGTGGGCTCATATAAGCCACTGCCTTAACATAGGCCTGTACCATCTTCTCTTCCTGACTGACTTCACTCGTCATAAAAAATTCTGTCGCCCGACCTAGACGCTCTAAGCCAATCCGAATTTCAGGGGAGAAAATCACAACCAGGGCGATAACCCCATAGGTAATCACTTGATTGATCAGCCAAGAAATAGTCGTGAGTCCCAAGAAATTGGCCAAAAACTGAACCAAGAAAAAGATAATGACCCCACGAACCAAAATCATGATCTTTGTACCCGCAATAGCCTTGATCAAAAAATACAACAACCAAGCCACAAGGGCAATATCGATGATATTGATAATAACACTCCACCAATTCGGGAACAAACTGGTCCAAAATTGTGGATTTGAAAACTGTTGAATATTCATATTCTCATACCTACCACTTCTCTAAAAGACATCATCCTATTATAACACGTTTCAACAGATTTTTCTGTAACCTTCTGATGCTTTTTATGATAAAATATGATTTATGAAGATAAATACAACCTTGGGCCTTCTGGCAGGAAAGCTTTCCGGCTCTATTTTAGAAAAGATGGGGCGGGGATCAACCCTACCAGGTAAAGTAGCCCTCAAATTTGATAAAGATATTCTCAGTCAACTGGCCAAAAACTATGAGATTGTTGTGATTACAGGGACAAACGGAAAAACCCTGACCACTGCACTAACCGTAGGTATTCTCCAAGAAGCTTTTGGACCGATTTTAACCAATCCAAGTGGGGCCAATATGATCTCTGGGATTACAACGACCTTCTTACGAGCTAAGTATTCGAAATCAAATCGACCGATCGCGGTACTTGAAATTGACGAGGCCAGCCTCTCTCGGATTTGTGATTATATTAAGCCCAGCCTTTTTGTGGTCACCAATATTTTCCGAGACCAGATGGACCGCTACGGTGAGATCTATACGACCTACCAAATGATTTTGGATGCCATTCACAAGGTCCCAACTGCGACGGTTCTGTTAAATGGAGATAGTCCGCTCTTTAATAGTCAGACCTTATCCAATCCGATCCAATATTATGGATTTGATACAGAAAAATCAGAGCCACAACTAGCCCATTACAATACGGAAGGAATCCTGTGCCCGCATTGCCACAACATCCTCAAGTACAAGCTCAATACCTATGCCAACCTGGGAGATTATATCTGTGAGCACTGTGGTTTTCACCGGCCCCCTCTGACCTATGCCGTATCGGATCTCCTCTCTTTAACCCAGCGCTCTTCCAACTTCCGGATCCAAGGGCAAGATTACCACATCAATATCGGTGGTCTTTACAACATCTACAATGCCTTAGCAGCTGTCTCAGTTGCTGGATTCTTTGGAGTGCAACCTGAAGTCATTAAGCAAGGATTTGATCGCAGCCGCGCTGTCTTTGGTCGTCAGGAAACCTTTAAGATTGGGGATAAGAAATGTACCTTGGTCCTGATTAAGAATCCGGTTGGTGCGACCCAAGCCATTGAAATGATCAAACTAGCCCCTTATCCCTTCAGCCTGTCCGTTCTTCTCAATGCGAATTATGCAGACGGAATCGATACAAGCTGGATCTGGGATGCCGACTTTGAGCAAATCACCCAGATGGACATTCCAGAGATCAATGCTGGCGGGGTGCGCCACTCTGAGATTGCTCGGCGACTTCGGGTCACTGGCTATCCCGCAGAAAAGATCACAGAAATGGCTGAATTAAAAGAGGTCTTCCAACGGATCCAGCAACAGGAAACCCCTCATGCTTACATTTTAGCTACCTATACAGCCATGCTAGAATTCCGTGAACTCTTGGCCCAAGAACACCTGATTGAAAAGGAGATGCACTAATGACTTATACTTCCCTAGAATCTTCTGATCAGGCACAGTATCCCTACAGCCTGCGCATTGCCCATCTCTATGGCAACTTAATGAATACCTATGGGGACAATGGGAATATCCTCATGCTCAAGTACGTTGCGGAGAAGCTTGGTGCTCGCGTAACGGTGGACATCGTTTCTCTTAAAGACCGCTTTGATCCAGACGCCTACGATATCGCCTTTTTCGGTGGAGGCCAAGACTACGAACAGACTATTGTATCCGAGGATCTACCAGATAAAAAAGAAGACATCGAACGCTTCATTGATGAAGATGGTGTGGTCCTGGCTATCTGTGGTGGCTTTCAACTTCTAGGCCAATACTACATTGAAGCTTCTGGCAAGCGCATTGAGGGACTTGGTATTATGGGACACTATACCCTCAACCAAGAAAATAATCGCTACATTGGCGACATCAAAATCCATAATGAAGAGTTCAACGAGACCTACTATGGTTTTGAGAACCACCAAGGTCGGACCTTCTTGGCTGAGGATGAAAAACCGCTGGGTAAGGTCGTCTATGGAAATGGGAACAACAAAGAAGATGGATGCGAAGGAGTTCATTACAAGAACGTCTTTGGCAGCTACTTCCACGGTCCTATCTTGTCCCGAAATGCCAATTTGGCCTATCGCTTGGTGACAACAGCTCTAAAGAATAAATATGGACAAGATATCGTCTTAGCGACTTATGATGATATTTTAAGTCTAGAAAAAGCGGAAGAATACGCTGATGTGAAAAGTAAGGCCCCTGCTGAACAATAAGGAGATAATGATGAACAAAAATAATCTACACTACATTGCTTTATTACTTTTAATTTTATTGATTGCTGGTATTTCCCTTGCAAACATGCAATCGGTTACCGTAAATTTCCTCTTGGTCCAATTTAAATTGCCCTTGATCATTCTGATCTTGCTCTGTGTCCTCTTGGGTGCATTCGTCATGACCTTGGTTAATTTTTCAAAGGGCTTCTCCCTAAAAAAAGAACTCAAGAGCACTCAAAAGCAACTGGAAGAAGAAAAGAAAGAAATCAAGACAGAAGAAAAAGAAAACAACTAAAAAAGCACCGATCGGTGCTTTTTTCATGCTGATGTACCTTCTTTTGCTTGTAATTTCTTGGCGACTACTTGAGCTAGGAGTGAAAAGAGAATGACGCCAGCTCCTATCAGGAGAAAGGATTCTACTCGAACACTTGGTAACCAGGTCATCAAACCTTTAGCTACCGGCATAAAGAGAATGGCTAGGGTAAAAATCGTGCTTAAGACCCTGCCCAGATAGTCTCCTTCCACCTTGGTTTGCACTTGGGTAAAAAAGTGGATATTAAAAATCGTCATAAAGAGTTCACAAACTAAATTTCCAGAAAAGGAAAGAAGATGCGGAAGGGGCAAGCCCATCATGAAGACTCCTACTCCTGTTAAAATCAATAAGAAGAGAAGCATCTCCATGCTTGATTTAAATTTATTGGCGATCAAGGCTCCGATGATAGAGCCGATAGCGCCCAAGGTTAAGATGGTCGCATAGGCTCCTTTGACCCCGTAAAGGCGATTGGAAAAGGGAAGTAAAAATTCAAAAGCTGCAAAAAAGAAATTGACGCTGGAAGCTACTAATAAGAGAAAGAAAATTTCTTTTTGATGCCAGATGTAGTGTAACCCATCCTTAATATCAGAAAAAATATCTTTTCCTGTAAATTTTTTCTTCTCTTGAACTTTGGCTTCTTCTTTCGGAAGGAAAGCGACCAGAACAAAGGCGATGAAAAAGGTCAGTGCATCCAGTAAGAGGGTTGCATGGAGACTGGCAAATTGTAAAACAAGGAAAGAGAACACAGGAGAACTAACACCGACCACTTGTAAGATCAACTCCAAGCGGGCATTATAGGTCACAATCTCGTCCTTGTCTACAACTTCTGTGATAATGGCTTTATTGGCCGTACGAGAAAAAGCAAAGGCAATGGCCTGGACAATATTGGCAAAAATCAGGGCTGCAATCATCCAACGATCGTTCCGGATAAAAGAAATGCCCAAACAAAGGAGACCACAAACCAAGTCGGTTGTCATCAAAATCTTGCGACGGGAAAAACGGTCTGAGATCACGCCACCAAATGGATTGACTAGAATGGAGGTGACGAGTTCAGAAATCTGATAGATCCCCAACACTGTCTTTCCTACCGTCCCTATCGAGGCCAGCCAAACACTGTTCCCATAGTCATAGAGCATATTCCCCATTCGATTGATTGCCCCACGAGCAATCAGCTGGATAGCATGTCGATTCATAAAAAACCTCCTTCATTTTCTGAAACTATTGTATCAGTTCATGAAAGAGGTTTTCATTTTGTCCCCTATTTGGGAAAATTAATATTTTACAAATTTATCAAAGGATCCCTACTGTTCTTTTGATTGAAGCTGCTTAGCTACTAGCTGAGCCAAGAGTGAAAAGAGAATAATCCCAGCTCCAATCAAGAGAAAGGATTCTACTCGGACACTTGGCAACCAAGTCATCAACCCTTTGGCGATGGGCATAAAGAGAACAGCCAAGGTATAAATTGTGCTCAAGACTCTACCTAGATAATCATCTTCCACCTTGGTTTGTACTTGGGAAAAAACGTGGATGTCGAAAATGGTCACAAAAAATTCACAGACCAGATTTCCTGAAAAGGAAAGATAAGGTGGAAGGGGCAAGCCCATTATGAACACTCCTATCCCTGCCATAAGCAGTAAAAACAGGAGAATTCTCATACTTGATTTCATTTTATTAGCAACAAGCGCTCCTAGAATAGATCCAATAGCTCCCAGCGTTAAAATAGTCGCATAAGCTCCTTTAACCCCGTATAGACGATTCGAGAAGGGAAGTAAAAACTCAAAAGCTGCAAAAAAGAAATTGACGCTGGAAGCCACCAACAAGAGAAAGAAAATCTCTTTCTGATGCCAGATATAGTTTAACCCATCCTTGATATCAGAAAAAATATCTTTCCCGGTAAACTGTTTCCTCTCTTGAACCTTAGCTTCTTCTTTCGGAAGGAAAGCCACTAGGACAAAGGCAATGAAAAAGGTCAGCGCATCTAATAAGAGGGTCATATGAAGACTGGTAAATTGTAGAACTAGGAAAGAAAAAACAGGTGAACAGACACTAACAACCTGTAAGACCAACTCCAAGTGAGCGTTATAGGTCACAATCTCTTCTTTCTCTACTACCTCGGTAATAATGGCTTTATTGGCAGGTCGAGAAAAACCAAAGGCAATGGCCTGAACAATATTGGCAAAAATAAGAGCCGCAATCATCAAGCTATCATTTGTGATAAAAGAAATCGCCAAACAAAGGAGTCCACAAACCAAGTCGGTCGTCATCAAAATCTTGCGACGAGAAAAACGGTCTGAAATCACTCCTCCAAAAGGATTCACGAGAATCCCTGTCACTAACTCAGAAATCTGATAGATCCCTAATACCGTCTTTCCTATAGTCCCCATCGAGGCTAGCCAGACACTATTCCCATAGTCATAGAGCATATTTCCAATTTTGTTAATAGCTCCACGACTAATTAATTGGACCGCATGTCGGTTCATAAAATCTCCTTTATCTCTGTCCTATTTAGGAACATTCATCTATTACAAATTTATGAAAGTGTTCTTGATAATAGGCCACCTGCTCTGGCAGTCCCAGCACATCAAAAATATGCATGGCTTCCTGCATTTGCTGCCGCCCTTTTTCTATTTGCCCCTTCTGATAGAGAGCAAATCCCTTGAGATAATGAAAGATATTGCGTTCGTAGAGTTTGATGCTCTTCCCGATAATCTTTTCTACATAGGCTTCAAAATAGCTGGCGTTTTCAAAAGAACGGTGTTCTAAACAATGCTGGTAGCAATTCAGAGCTAGAATCAAGACCAGTTTTCGATGGCGACCAATTTCTTTGTAGAAATCTTCTCGCTCCATCACTTCTCTCCCAAGCCGTGTGACATAGTCCACATCATAAAAGCTGTAGAGATTGCCAAAGAGGATCAATTCATACATGGTCCACTCTTCCGTTTGAAAGAGATAATCTGCCACCTTATCCAGATCACACTGCTTCATCGTGTAGCTGGCATCTCTCTGGCAAATTAGCCCTTGTAGCAGGATCCAGTTCAGCTCAAAATAGAGAGGATTGGTCGAACCTTTAGCCTTTTCAAGTTCCTCTTCTTGAAGCTTCTGAAAACCTGCAATATCATTTGAGTAGTAAAGCGGAATAATCTGAGCCATCAAAGCGACATGCTCATGGTGTTGAAAATTTCTGGCCTTATCCATAAAATTCTCAATCGTCACATGGATATTGTCCAAAATGTCAAAGAAGCGCGAAGCAGCTAGATCCGACTCCCCCAATTCAAAACGGGATAATTGGGAGGTCGAGCAAGCTTCTCCTGCAGCTTCTTTCAACGAATAATTCTTACTAATTCGAAATTCACGAAAAACTTTTCCAAGATCTTCCATCTATTCCACCTGCTCTGACAGTTCTGCCCACTCTTCCATGACTGCTTCCTGCTGGACAGTCAGTTGATCCAGCTCGCTCTGGAGTTGGACCAAATCAGCTGCATCGTTGGTGCTATGCATGGTTTCGGTGATGTCTTGGATTTTCTGATCCAGCTCTTCCATCTCTGCTTCCAATTGCTCAATACGACGAGTGATTTTCCGGAGTTCCTTCTGGTTTTGCTTTTGCAGGTGATAGTCATTGCTGGTGACTTCTTCGGTCGAAGAGACAGACACGGCTTCTGCTTTCGCTGCAGCAAGAGCCTCTAACTCAGCTTTTTTCTCCAGATAATAATCGTAGTCTCCTAGATAAAGAGTTGAGCCCTCTTCTGAGAGTTCCAAAACTTGTGTAGCCACCCGATTGATAAAGTAACGGTCGTGGCTGACAAAGAGCAAGGTGCCGTCAAAATCAATTAAGGCATTCTCCAGCACTTCCTTGCTATCGATGTCCAAGTGGTTGGTTGGCTCATCGAGAATCAAGAAATTGTTATTTTCCATAGACAGCTTGGCTAGAAGCAAGCGGGCCCGCTCTCCACCCGACAGCATGCCGACGGTTTTCTTGACATCATCCCCAGAGAAAAGAAAGGCTCCCAAGCGATTGCGAATTTCCACTTCTGGCGTCAGTTTAAAGTCATTCCAGAGCTCATCCAAGACACTGTTGTGAGGCGTCAGTTTACTTTGGGTCTGATCATAGTAGCCCACCTCGACATTGGCCCCAAAACGAGCTTCACCCTTGATAAAAGGAATCTGCCCGACGATGGACTTGATAAGAGTAGATTTCCCGATCCCATTTGGTCCCACAATAGCGACTGCATTCATCTTGCGGATATCCAAATTAATAGGCTCTGAGAGGATTTGATCGTCATAGCCGACGGCTGCCTCTTCTACTGTCAGGACGACATTTCCCGAGGTCTTATCGGAATGGAAGGTCATATGGGCAGACTTGGTCCCAGCTTCAGGCTTATCTAAGCGCTCCATTTTTTCCAATTGCTTGCGTCGAGACTGGGCTCGCTTGGTAGTCGACGCCCTCACCAAATTGCGATTAACAAAGTCTTCTAGCGCAGCGATTTCTTTTTGTTGCTTCTCATAGTTTTTGGCTTCGGTCAGCAGTTTTTGCTCCTTTTGTTCCACAAAACTCGAGTAATTGCCGACATAGCGGTCCAAGGAATGCTTGGTCAAATCCAAGGTAATGGTTGCGACCTTATCTAGGAAATACCGGTCGTGGCTGACAATGAGAAGGGCTCCGCTATAATTGACCAGATAGTTTTCCAACCAGGCGATGGTCTCAATATCCAAGTGGTTGGTCGGCTCGTCCAGTACCAAGAGATTTGGTTTTTCTAGAAGCATCTTGGCCAGAGCTAGACGGGTATTTTGCCCTCCTGATAGCTCTTCAATCTTCATCTGCCACATGGACTCATCGAACTTAAAGCCATTGAGAATCGCGCGGATATCTGCTTCATAGGTGAAGCCACCTGCCTGACGAAATTCTTCCGAGAGACGGTCATAGTCCTGCATGAGTTTTTCTAAGTCAGCCCCAGTTTTTTCCCCCATCTCAAGCTCCATCTGCCGCAAAGTTTTCTCCGTTTTACGGAGGTCGTCAAAGACATGGAGCATCTCATCGTAGATGGTATTGGACGACTCAAAGCGGCTATCCTGGGCTAGATAGGAGAGGGAAAGGTCGCGCTTTTTATTGATTTCCCCAGAAGTTGGTTCTTCTTCCCCCACCAAGATTTTCAAGAGCGTAGACTTACCTGCTCCGTTCTTTCCGACCAGGGCAATCCGGTCTCGTTCATCCACTTGCAGGCTGATATTATCAAAAAGAACCTCCCCTGCAAAAGAGCGTTCAATTTTGTTGGCTTGTAAAATAATCATGTCCTTATTTTACTATCTTTTTTCATATTAAACAAGGAAAGACGAGCCATCAAAAAAATCCTGAGCCCTTGGGGCCCAGAACTTTTCAATGATAAATTGTATTTTATTCTTCCTTGTACAATTGTCGGACTGCTTCCACATCTGTATCCTGGATACTGTAGAAGGAGCCAGCCGGTTGCATGACCGATTCTCCATCAGTGTGGTCCAGCCCAATCGCATGGCCTAGCTCATGCTCAGCTGTATTGACAATTCGATCATAACTATAGTTATAGACATAATTTAAAAGATAATGGCGATTGAGACGCACTGTGATGTGGGTGAAGCGGTTGGTTAAGAGGTTGGTCTGAGAGGCAGTCTCTCCAGCAGCAGAAACCGATGCGTTATCCATTTCCGTCAAGACCACATTAGCCTCTTTTTCATTTGTAACCAGCTTGAAGGTAAAGGCGCCTGTTTGGTTCCAAGCCTCAATAGCATCCCGATAAGCTTTTACAAAAGTTTGACTGATATTGGGATCCAGGTAGACCGTAGCTTCCGCTTTTTCCCAGCGAGCGCCACTATGCTCATGATTGTCCGTCTGCGTGGTCTGTGAGCTAGGTGCCATCCCAAAGCGCGATGAAAAGCCCTGATCACCAAATAAATTGCCAACCTGATAGACAACCTTTTGGGCAGCTCGTCCAAATCCATCCATACCAGAACTAGGAGAATCTGTGAAATAGATGATCCCCACTAGGACGAGAAAACTGATCGCAATGGTCCAGAAAAATCCCCAAAAAAGACTCCAAGCCATGCGAAGGATTCCTCTGAAAAATCGAAAAATGGTTCTCATACATTCTCCTTTCTCTTAAAGAAGGTATGCAATTGTAACACCCCATTCTTAAAAATAACTTAAATAACTACGTTTTCCAGCTTATTGATGAACGGTTACTTTGCCTGTCTGGTAATCCAGACTAATCCCACTTTGAACATTGGGAACAAAAACATTGAACTCAAGGGTCCCATCACTTGATTTGGCTTCGATCTGTGATCCTAATGGAATCAGATCTTCTGGATGGTTGTAGATCAAGGTCACCCGAAAGCGGATCCGCTTGTTCTTATCCAGTGCTTTTCGGACCAGGGTCTCATAATAGTTTTGACCAGTGGAATGAGGATCATTGGCTTGATTGGACCAAGCCGTTTGTACAGCAATATTTTTGGGATTGCTAGTCGAAGCATCGAAACCTTTGAGATTACCGATCAAGGCATAGCCCAATAGATGGCCCCGATCCACAGCATGGTCATACTCGCCTGACAAATTATGGACCTGATGCCAACCTGCTGGTTTCCAATCGGTTAGGCCACTACCTGTTGCATCTCGATCTCTGTACTGGCGAGTCGCTTTGGTCATGATGGCATTGGCAACCGTAGGCACAGTCTTTCCATTGACTTCTTTTGTCTTGTTATCCGCATAGGGTTGACTAGCCACACTGGCATCCAGATCTGTTCGATTTCCCTTAACTACAAAGGCTCCAGCACCATTCCATTCCAAGTCATTTCCTAATTGTGAACGAGCAGATTTCGTTAGTACAGAGCTAGCTAACTCTTTACTAGGTGTTTCTTGTTGGCTACTAGTCACCACCGAAACAACCTGATCTGTCGCTTCTTTTACCGTCGGTTGATTAAAATAATAGCCCCCAATAGCTAGGGCCGTTGCCACCACAAAACCTGCTAGGGTTTGTTTGGTTCGTTTTGTGAATATTTGTTTTGTCATGCCTCTCTCCAAAAAAGAGCAGCGCTAGATGGGTCATTGACTCGATTCGCTGCTCTCCTTTTTACTCAATTTTAGTTAAAAGCTTATTTGCCTGTTAGCTTTCCAATGATCTCTGACCAAGTGTCCGGAGAGAGAATGGACCATGGATTTTTTCCATCTCCAATCACTCCATAGCCAATGACCAAACCAACTGCAAAAATGATGATTCCAATCACAGCCAACAGGAGGACAATTCCTAGCTGTTTTCCAACATAGCGAAGATTAGTTTTCATCGTCTTCTTCCTCTACACGTTTCACGTCTGCACCTAGTGCCACTAATTTCTCATGGAATTGATAATAACCACGATCTAAGTGACTTAATTTGCTGACTTTCGTTTCTCCTTCTGCTACCAAGCCCATCAAGACCAAGGTTGCACTTGCTCGTAAATCTGTCGACATGACCTCTGCACCTTGGAAGCTTTCCCCTCCAACGATACGAGCTGTATCCCGCATAATATCCGAGTGAACGCCCATCCGACGCATTTCTTCCAAATGCTGGAAGCGATTCTCAAAGACCGTTTCAATCATGGTAGACTCACCTTTAGCCATGGCCATCAAGGCTGTGAATTGAGCCTGCATATCGGTTGGGAATCCTGGGTAGGGAAGAGTTTTAACCGTCACTGGACGGAGCTTACTGATATCCGACTGAATCCGAATGCCATTTTCTTCTTCGGTTACCGTTACACCCATCTCCTGCATCTTAGATAAAAGCGGACGGTTGTGTTCCCAAATGGCATCTTCGATCAAGACATCTCCACCAGTCATGGCTGCCCCAATCATAAAGGTTCCGGCCTCGATGCGGTCTTGCACAACATTGTGGTTTGCCCCATGCAAGCTCTCCACACCAACAATGGTCAAGGTCTCAGTTCCTGCCCCCTTAACATTAGCCCCCATTTTATTCAGCAAGAGTGCTAGGTCAACAATTTCAGGTTCCCGAGCTGCATTTTCAATCACAGTAACTCCATCTGCCAAGGTTGCCGCCATCATAATATTTTGTGTCGCCCCTACTGATGGGAAGTCCATATAGATGTGTGCTCCCTTGAGACGATCTGCTTTTGCTTCAATATAGCCGGCTGTTTGGGTAATTTCAGCTCCCATAGCTTCCAGACCTTTCAGGTGGAGGTCAATCGGACGACTACCGATCGTACAGCCTCCAGGCATGGAAACTTTGGCATGGCCATTGCGTGCCAAGACAGGACCTAGGACAACGATAGAAGCACGCATCTTGCTCACATACTTATAAGGTGCTTCCTCTGATAATTTTGCTTGCGCATCTACGACAACCGTATTGTCTTCTTCATTGAAGGTTACTTGTGCATTCAACCCACGAACAACATTGTTCATTGTAAAGACATCTGATAAAACAGGTACATTTTTCAAGGTTGTCACGCCCTCGCTTGCTAGAACTGTTGCAGCAAGAAGAGGAAGGACAGCATTTTTTGCTCCTTCGATTTTGACGGTTCCAACCAGTCGATTATGACCACCATTAACGATTATTTTTTCCATACGGGATTGTTCTCCAATTTCTTAAAGTCACGCTTTCTATCATACCATATTTTTTATAAAATGTGGCTAGAATTGGCCAATAAAAATCTGCCGACTCATCTCATAGACACTGATAAAAAATGAGCTGGCTAGATAGCCTATTCCGACGCTGATCATCAAGATCAAAAAACGGATTTTAACCGCATTTTCAGCACTTACTTTTAAAAACTTTTCCCATTGAACCAGGTTCAACAATAGGTAATAGGCAAAAAAGATAAACAATAGATGGCTTGAAAGATTAAAAATCATTTGAATCATATAGCTATTATACCATATTTGGTCCTTACTTTCTTCTTTTGATTCTCTCCCAACAAAAATAAGGTGAGGACAAAACCTCCACCTTATTTTGAATATCTTATAAACGATTTCCGACATTAATCCGGTTAATGGCGCGTTGAAGAGCAATTTTAGCACGACGTTCCATATCAACCGAATGCTGATCTTTGGCTTCTTCAATCGCTTTTTCAGCTCGCAGTTTGGCACGTTCTGCACGACTAATGTCGATATCTCGAGCACGTTCGGCAGAATCGGCAACAATGGTAATGACATTATCAGCTACTTCGATAATCCCACCATTGACTGCAATCCAATCAATATGTTTGTCATCGTCGACACGACGAACCTTTACTTGGTCTACAGCCAAAACCGCAATGGTATTGATATGATGAGGTAAAATCCCTAATTCACCATCAATTGTCTTGACAGATACAAATGCGGCATGATGATCATAAACCAGTCCATCCGGTGTAACGATTTGGACGTTCATTTGACTCATCTTTCACCTCTTCTTAGAATCCCATTTTTTCAGCTTTGGCAATCACATCTTCGATCGATCCAACACCACGGAAGGCATCTTCAGGAAGATGGTCATATTTTCCGTCCAAGATTTCTTTAAAACCACGAACAGTTTCTGCAACAGGTACGTATGAACCAGGTTGACCGGTAAATTGTTCCGCAACGTTGAAGTTTTGTGACAAGAAGAATTGGATCCGGCGAGCACGAGCAACCAAGGTCTTTTCTTCGTCAGACAATTCATCCATCCCCAAGATAGCAATGATATCTTGCAATTCATGGTAACGCTGAAGGACACGTTTGACCTCAGATGCTACTGCATAGTGTTCTTCTCCTACGATTTCTGGAGAAAGGGCACGTGAGCTTGATGCCAATGGGTCCACCGCAGGGTAGATCCCCAATTGTACCAATTTACGTTCCAAGTTGGTTGTTGAATCCAAGTGGGCAAAGGCGGTTGCTGGCGCTGGGTCTGTATAGTCATCGGCTGGCACATAGATGGCTTGGATGGATGTAACAGAACCTTTCTTGGTTGACGTAATCCGTTCTTGCAATTGCCCCATTTCAGTTGCCAAAGTAGGTTGGTAACCAACGGCTGAAGGCATCCGTCCCAAAAGGGCTGATACTTCAGATCCGGCTTGGGTGAAACGGAAGATATTGTCGATAAACAAGAGAACGTCCTGACCTTCGACATCACGGAAGTATTCCGCAATGGTCAAACCAGTCAAAGCAACACGCATCCGTGCTCCAGGTGGCTCATTCATTTGTCCAAAGACCATGGCTGTTTTTTCAATAACGCCAGATTCTTTCATTTCCCAGTAAAGGTCATTCCCTTCACGTGTCCGTTCCCCAACACCGGTAAATACAGAAATACCACCGTGTTCTTGGGCAATATTATGGATTAATTCTTGAATCAAGACAGTCTTCCCAACTCCGGCACCACCGAAGAGTCCGACCTTCCCACCTTTCAAATAAGGGGCTAAGAGGTCAATGACCTTGATCCCTGTTTCAAGAATTTCTTCTGAAGTAGAGAGCTCGTCAAAGGATGGAGCTTTTTTGTGGATGGAGTCACGAGGAGCATCCTCAGCAAAAGGTTGATCCAAGTCAATGGTATCTCCAAGAACATTGAAGACACGTCCCAAGGTTTCTTTTCCGACAGGAACAGAGATTGGACGACCTGTGTCCAAGACTTCCATTCCACGGGTTAAACCATCGGTTGATTCCATGGCGATGGTCCGTACGACCCCATCACCAAGTTCCAAAGCTACTTCAAGAACGACTTTTGATTTTTGTTGGTCATTTTTATAGACTACAAGCGCATTATTGATCTCAGGAAGTTTATCTCCAACGGAAAAGGCAACGTCTACGACGGGACCTACGACCTGAGAAATTTTGCCTAAACTCATGTCATTCTCCTATTCTAAGTAATTTCTACTGCTCAAAAGTTCTCTTTCGAGCATCTGTTTTTGTATATAAAATTGTATCCGACAACTATTCAAGGGCGCTAGCACCAGCAACGATTTCAGTAATTTCTTGTGTAATCGCTGCTTGACGAGCACGGTTGTATTGAATCGTTAATTCATCAATGACTTTCTTGGCATTGTCTGTTGCAGTTTGCATGGCCATCATCCCAGCAGCATTTTCAGCTGTTTTAGCATCAATAATGGCACCATAGATCATGCTTTCAGCAAATTGAGGAAGCAATTGATCCAAAATGGCATCTCGACTAGATTCCAATTCTAGATTCAATACATAGTCCTCATCCGCTTCATTTGGGTCCAAATCAATAATTGGAAGCATTTGTTCCACCCGCATTTGACTCGTCAAACTGTTGACGTGGTGGTTGTAACAGACGTACAACTCATCAAACAAGCCTTCCTGATACATTTGGACTGTTTTCGAAATGATCTTGCGAACTTCCTTAAAGCTAGGATGATCAGGCAAACCACGCAATTCATAAACCGGCTGAATCCCACGGGCACGGAAGAAATCCGCACCGACGCTTCCAATACAGATCACTTCAAAGTCATCTCCAGTTGGATGGTATTCTGCCTTCATTTCCATCATGGTTTTAAGGATGGAGGCATTGTAACCTCCAACCAAACCACGATCGGATGTAATCACGATATAAGCTGTCTTTTTTACCGGGCGACTCACCAACATCGGATGGGACTTGGTATTTTCTGTTTCATGTCCATGGAGCAAGTCTGTTAAGAGCTTACGAACCTTAGCAGCATAAACCTGAAAATCCTTGGCTGCCTGCTCAGATTTACCAAGTTTGGCAGCAGACACCATCTGCATGGCATTGGTGATTTGACTGGTGTTTTTTGTGGATGCAATTTTATTTTTAATATCATTTAATGAAACTGCCATCTTCCACTCCTATTTCTATTTGAAATTTGACTGGTTGACAAATTCAGTAAGGGCTGCATCCAGTTCTTCTTCTGCTGGAAGATCATGTGTCGAACGAATCGTCTCAAAGATTTGATGATAATGTGCTTCAAAGTAATCAAACAACTCTTCTTGGAAACGAAGAATGTCGTCTACTGGAACACTATCTAAGAAACCATGAGTCAAGGCATACAAGATCACGACTTGTTTTTCAACTGTCAATGGTTCATGAACAGGTTGTTTCAAGACTTCCACTGTCCGACGACCACGGTTCAATTTCGCTTGAGTGGCCGCATCCAAATCACTACCAAATTTCGTGAAGGCTTCCAACTCACGGTAGGAAGCGAGGTCGATACGAAGGGTACCAGCAACCTTCTTCATAGCCTTGATTTGAGCAGATCCACCAACCCGGGAAACAGAAGATCCGGCATCAATGGCTGGACGAATACCGGCATTAAACAAATTATCTTGCAAGAAGATTTGTCCGTCTGTGATCGAAATCACATTGGTTGCGATATAAGCGGAGATGTCCCCTGCTTGGGTTTCAATGATTGGAAGAGCTGTAATAGAACCCCCACCCAATTCATCCGAAACTTTCGCAGAACGTTCCAACAAACGGCTGTGGAGATAGAAGACATCCCCTGGGAAGGCTTCACGTCCTGGTGGACGACGAAGAAGAAGGGACAATTCACGGTAAGCTACGGCTTGTTTTGACAAATCATCATAGACGATCAAAACATGTTTACCGTTATACATGAACTCTTCTGCCATGGCAACCCCAGCATAAGGTGCCAAATAAAGCAATGGAGACGGTTGAGAAGCCGAAGCGGTTACCACAATCGTATAATCCATAGCTCCGTATTTACGGAGAGTTTCTACTTGCGTACGAACTGTTGATTCTTTTTGACCAATCGCCACATAGATACAGATCATGTCTTGACCCTTTTGGTTCAAGATGGTATCAATGGCAATCGAAGTTTTCCCTGTTTGACGGTCTCCGATGATCAATTCCCGTTGACCGCGTCCAATTGGAACAAGGGCATCAATGGCTTTCAAACCAGTTTGTAGGGGTTCTGAGACAGATTTCCGTTGCATAACACCAGGAGCTGGTGTTTCAACTGGACGGAATTTATCTGTCACAATCTCACCCAAACCATCTACTGGTTGGCCAAGTGGGTTAACAACACGACCAATCAAGGCATCCCCTGCAGGGACTTCCATGATTTTACCTGTACGACGGACAGAGTCTCCTTCACGAATATCCGTGAAATCACCCAAGATGATGATCCCGACATCCGTTGTTTCTAAGTTTTGGGCCATCCCGTATGAGCCATTTTCAAAGATTAACAACTCACCACTCATGGCATTTTCAAGCCCATGAGCGCGGGCAATCCCGTCACCAATGTAGGTTACAACACCTGTCTCAGTGACGTCAAAGTTTGGCTTGAAATTTTCAATTTGTTGCTTAATTAAAGCGCTGATTTCTTGTGCGTTAATCGCCAAAATTCACACCACTTTCTATTTCAATTTAGATTTTATAACTTGCAATTGGTGTTTGAGACTGGTATCCAACGTTTTATGATTGGCTGTCACGACAAAGCCACCAATTAAATCTGGATCGATCTTTTGTTGGATCGAGCGAACTTGAATCCCAAATTTTCTTTCGATAATGGGTACTAGCTTTTGCTCTTGAACAGGATCCAAACCAGCAACTGTCGTAACAGTGACGACAAATGCGTTGCTCAACAGTTGAATCTGATCCAAACAAATCGTTACAATGTCATAAAATAAGGCTTCACGATGATTGAGAATAACCACTTCAATCAAATGGTCGAGTAATTGTGAATCAGAGGGTTGAAAAAGTCTTAGACTTTTTGCTTTCTCTTCATCCTCTACACCGATATGAGCTAAGAAGTTAGCAAGTCCAGTCTCCTCAAAAATGCCCTTGATTTGGGTCAATTTTTCAAAGACAAGATCTTGTTCTCCTTTTTCAAAGACCAATTGAACAAAAGGCTGGGTATATTTCTCAATCACCATCAGTTGCTTTTTGTCCATTAGGCTTCTCCTAATTCATCAAGATAGCGATCGATCAGTTGGCGTTGACCTTCAGCATCCAGCTGTTGACTCAACAATTTGCTGGCAAGATTGACAGTGAGATCTGCCACATCGCCTTTGATACTGTTCAATGCTTCTTCTTTGTTATGCGCAATTTCTTGTTGCGCTTTTTCTTTCAAACGTACTGCTTCTTGAGTGGCTTCTGAAAGGATCTGAGATTTGTTCTTTTCTGCAGTTTCCTTTGCATTTTCGACAATAGACGCAGCTTCTTTGCGGCTACCTGCCAACTCTTCTTCACGTTTACTTGCTAGTTCCTCAGCTTTTTGACGAGCTGATTCTGCTCCATCAATATCATCTGTAATCTTTTTGGCACGCGCTTCTAAAATTCCATTGATATTGTTCCATGCAAATTTCTTTATTAAAAAGATTAATAATAGGAAGGAACCAGCAATGAGAATAAAGTTACCAATAATTTCACTCATTGATACATGCATTCTTCTACTCCTCCTCTACTTACTCTTCACCATTAATTTTCTTACCAATATAGATTGATGACAACATGGTAAACACATAGGCTTGGATACATGAAATGAAAATCGAAAACGCTGTCCACGCCATGCTTCCAATAAAGGCAAATGGATACCAATAAACAGCTTGATGCGACAAAGTCACAAGCAAGCTTGCTAGTACCTCACCCGCAAAGATATTTCCGAAGATCCGAAGGGCCAAGGAGGCAAAATTCGTGAATTCTTCCAAAATATTCATGGGGGTCATAAATCCGGGTGTCACAAAAGCCTTTAAATATTCCTTCACACCACGTCTGCGAATTCCTTCTACATGGGCGATTAAGGTGATCAAAAATGAAAAGGCAAAGTCATAACCCAGGTTAGCGGTTGGTGATGTCCACAAATTGTAACCATTGGTCGTTTCGATTTTAGCCATCAATCCAATGTTATTGGCTACTAAAAGAAAGAGGAAAAGAACAAACAAGAACAAGGAATAGTCCTTTATGTAATGTTCCCCAATATTTCCTTTTGTAAAGCCTACGACAAAGTCATATGCGTATTCCAGCACATTTTGTTTGCCTTTTGGTCGGATCGACATTTTTCGACTGGCCCAATAAATGAAGCCAAAAACGGCGAAAACAGAAATCAGGGTCATAGCAAGTAGGGTCAAATTAAAAGATACAGGTCCAAGAGTAATCGTTGGATTGATACTTTCTTCCAAGGTTTGACACCTCCTTTTCTAAAATAGAAGCGTCTATTTGATAATAAAGGCCATAACCAAGGTTACGAAGAAAGTACCTTCGACAAAGGCAACACCAAGAATCAAGAGACTACGCAATTGACCGATAATTTCTGGTTGACGAGACGCAGATTTCAATAAGCTGCTCATCATCAAACCTTCTGCCAGTGATACACCAAAACAGGCTAAACAAAGACCTAAAAATGTTAAATTCATGATGAATTCTCCTTTTATTAATTTTACCTCCTTAGTTTACTCCTAAAAGATATAATAGTCAAATATTTCCTAGAAAAGAAAGCGTTTTTGTTAAATTACGTTATTTTTTAATATGATAAATTTTCAGATCTACTATTTTTTCATTTAAATTTTTAGACACTTTGTCCACCTCTACTCATTTCTTTCTTCAAAAAAACTCCCACCTGATCAGCAGATGAGAGTCAATTGATTATTTAAAGATAGAAGTTTTAAAACTATCTGTTTGTTGAAGTAGTTTCTTAAAGAGTTTTTCTTTCAAAGCAACAGTATTGTCAAATTTGACAGAGCCGTTACTTAGAGTAGCCTTATCTTTATCAACTGCTTCAGCAAATGCACGTTTCAAGTCTTCATAGCTCTTGTATGTTGTACCATCAATTTCAATAGATTGAATTCCATTTTTGGCACTTGTCACCACTTCATTGAAGTAAGCTTTCTTCCAGTCTTCAAGGGTACTGAATGTTCCATCAGAAATCTTTTGAATGATGTAATCATCTCCTAGAGTCGCATGACCTGCTTGTTTGGATTCTTGTTTATACTTGTTTGAAGCATAACCTAAGAAGCCTTTTTCGTAGCCATAGTATCCCCAGAGTCTGAAGGTATTGTGTTTGAAGGACATGGCTCCAGGAGCCCCTTCACTGGTGTTCCCACCATAGATCCCTGTCATCATAGGTACAGTCACATAGGCTGAGCCAAAGTCAGATGGATTATAGACCCCATTTCCAGGACCACGATTAGTCATGAAGTTGTTGGTGATGAGGTCATCGACTGTATGTAAAGCAATCGCTTTTTCCTCATCACTCAAAGGACGCACCTTATCAAATTGATTCTTGGTGTTAGCCCCTCGGTATTGCTTGTCAACCTTCTTGAACCAAGCATTGTTTAATGCTTGACTGCCTTTATTGAGCACGGCTTCTCCTTCTAGGTAATCCAGAAGCATGAGCGTATCGTTATACCCCTTCATGTAACGATCAATTTCATCGCGTGATTGAAGGTAATTTGGATTAGTGTTGTACCATTGGTTGCCGTCGTTTGGACGTTCATAGGCCATGTTGAGACCTAGAGCTTTGTATTCCCCATTTGGATTGGATACGGATGGCGTTTGGAGCATGCCTTGAGCATAGGCTTCTAGATCCGTTCCTTCACGGTGTCTCCAGCCACCCAAGTATACCATACGGTCATTGACGTGCGTCGTTTCATGGGTAAAAGCAGAAATCCCAAAGTCACTGATCATATCCGTCACCATAAAGAAGACCGAATCATCTTTATAAGGATTTCCATAGACACGAGCGGTTGCTCCCATGCGCCAATCTGTCGCATGGTAACGATCAGTTGGTCCATATAATTCACGAATTGGAGCGACATCTTTTCCACTGTTGGTATGGCCGTAACGGTCTGTACTAATGCCTTTATAGTTTTGATTATCAAGGACAGGGGTCGGCACCATATTATTGCTCTTTAGGAGCTGGTTGCGAACATTATCAGCTGCTAATCGCGACCAGAAATCCAAGTAGTCCTGTTGGGCTTTTGCTACTTTATCAATTTCCGCCTTGAAGGCATTGCGTTCTGCTTCCGTGTTCTTGCCATATTTCTCGAAGGAACTATAGGCCATGGTATTGTAGGTTGAAATCAAGAACATATGAGCATCTTTTAAGTTCAAGAGTGGCAAGATCATTTTACCGTGAATATCATTGTTTAAGCCCTCATAGGCTCTATGCTTAGCAGATGCGAAAGCTGGATTGGTCGTCTCAGGCTCCACAATATAGACATTGTCTTTGGTTGCTTTGATGAACCAATCATTCAAGTCTGTATCAGTTGTAAAGAGGTCCATATTGTACTTCAGGAAGTCATTTAGGTTGCTAGAAAGAGTAGACTTCGCAACGACTTCTCGGAAGGCATCATGGGTACGAGTTCCTTTGATGTAGTCTTCTTTTGAACCAATTTCAATCAAACGGTCTAAGACATCAACATTCTTCCCATAGAAGTCTGGCTTGAACAACATGAGCTGCTTAAGATTGACATCATCGAACTTCACTCCGTAATAGCGATTGAGGTAAGAAAGCCCTAAAAGAACGGCCGCCTCGTTGTCATCAACTTTCTTGATAAGGGCACGTTTAGCAGCCTCATCTGTGTTTAATTGATGGTCTTGGTTTTCAACCAGTTGTTTGACAAAGTGAGTCAGATTATCCTTGACTTCTTGGAAACTTTCTTCGAGGTAAAGGTTCTTAATGGCATTGACTTTGTTAGGTCCTGTTCGACCTAAGTGAGTGTAGATTGGATCTGATTGCAATTCTACAGGACTTAATTTCTCTACGATGGCACTGATGAGATCGCTACGGTCCTTGTCCACCATATTTGGCGTGTAGACTACTTCACCGAGCTCCGCCACACTGTACTCTTTGACTTGTTTGACTTTAGAATCTTTCGGTGTCATGCTAAAGACATCTTTGGTCTTATCGGCATAATGGATCAGGATGTGATCCGCATCCGCTAGTTCCGTGACAAAATCATTGCCCTTCATAGCGGTCACAGACAAGACTTCCTTGGTCAAGAAAGGACTAGTTGCAGCCAGTTTATTCCCTTGGTCGACAATCCATTCTTTGTTGTAGAATGGTTGCAATTTAGCAATATTGCGGTAAGCTAGCTCACGACTCGCATCGTAACCAGTGATGGCCTTGTATTGATCGTCTTTGCTAACAAGGTGATTGAGCGTAACTTCAATCGGTTTGCTGCTGGTGAATGTATGAGCAGTGATTCCCATTGCTTCGATTTTCTGCTCAGCTTCTGCCAGCGATATACTTGGGATTTTACGGGAATTGTTAAAGGATTTTTTCCCTTCACTCACACCTTCCACACTGTAATTGCGCTTAGTTCTTGAATAGGTGAAGTAATCATCTGCATCGATATCCGAGTGTCCGAAGACCATCTCACCAGTTTTGACTTTCATCATGGTGATGTTGTCTTCAATAGTCCCCAAGGCCCAGTTGGTCCCGAGTAATCCACCAGATTGAACCGCTTCTTTGAGTACAATTGAACCTTTAGCAACTGAATTTCTGAGGACCCCTTCTTTACCGACCGTGTAGTTATTAGCACCATTTTGAGAGGAATAAACGAGACCTGCCGCTTTGGCTTTGTTACCAGTGATTTCAGCGTCAACGTAAGCTTTTTCAACGACACCTTTCCAGTTCTCACCAAGGACACCCGCTAGATAGCCTCCTCTATTACCTGCAGCGTGCAGTTTCCCGATAAAGGCAACATTACTGACTTTCCCACTGCCATCAATTTTATTGACAATTCCTGCTACGTCATTGTTCCCGACAACACTTCCTGTTACTTTAACGTTCTCGACAGTTGCATTGTTTTTGATGACACCTGCAATTGGGGCTACTCGATCTGTCCCAGGTAGGTCAATATTGACATTTTCAAGCAAGAGATTCTTAACCGAGCCACCTTCGATGTTCCCAAATAATGGTCTTGTAATGTTATGGATGGCAAATGTATTTCCATCCGTACTTTCCAAAATTCCCTTGAAGGCATTGGTCACATAGGATTTCCCTGCTGGCTGGACATTAGCCACATTCATATTGCTACCCAGTTTAAAGGTACCAGTCGGATTGGCTTGCATGGCTTTTACAAGTTCGTTGAAATTGTAGTAGACATCACCTTCATGTGCTTTGGGTTTCGCAATATAGTGGACATATTCCTCACTAAATTGGTTGTCCGCAGTCCGTTGGATGAGATCAGGAGCTTTGGCTGTTACTTTGTAGAGGGTCGTGCCATCTACCGTCACTTCTTCAATTTTATCAACGGCTAGTTTTGTGACCTTATTATCATGGGTGGTAACCTTTAAGTAGTATGGCTTCACATCAGACGGTGTTTCAGTCAAGAGACTGCTATCCGTCTCAAGTCCTTGGTCATCCACGCTAATCAGACTGGTTTCCTTGATGTTTTTGATTTCAACTTTTTTAAGATCAATTCTCAACGGTTCTTCCGTGAGAACTTCTTCTTCATCCCCATTTCCACGATCATACACCATGGTCGTTGCGAGCGTATAATCCTTGTAGTAGTCTAAGTCTGCTAAGGCAGCTGCTAAATCAGTCTCTGAAAGGGTCAGGGTTTTAACCACTTGATCGCCCTTTTTCAATACCGCCTGGATAGACTTGATGGTCACACCCGCTGGTTTATCCAAATGATAAGTAGCTTTAGCACTGCGCTTCAACACTTCCTGATCAAGATTGGTCAAGGTCAAGGTTGGCTTATCTAATTCCTTTGTCCCTTTTTTAATGATTTGATCTTGCGCTTGTTCTACCACTTCCTCAGAAATCGTAGGAGCATCCGTTGTCTTAACTCCCTTAATGGTCTTGTAGACCTTGGTGATTTTCTTCTTCCCATTCTTACCGGCTTGAGAAACCCTTTCGGTTCCTTTTAGCAAGGTGGCATCTTGTTCGGTTACCGTCTTAAATGGAATCTCCTCAAAAGCAACTTCCTCTGTTTGGCCTTCAATCGCCTTGGTCCCACGACTGATTCTTTCTGTCACAGGAGCTTTTACCGTTTCAGTTGTCGTGCTGAGGGGCTCACCATTTTTCTCACCATTGACCGTCTTATAAACACGGCGAATTTCCTGGCTACCGGCCTCACCTTTCTGAAGAAGGCTTTCTTCATCGGTGTAACGATTGGCATCCGTTACATACTCTGTTTCATATGGAAGGATTACCGTTTCTGTCTCTGTTACTGTCCCTTCCGTTACTTGATAGGTTGGGTTCTCTGGTTGAATAGGAGCTTCGCCGACATGGCCTTCTTCTTGTGTCCCTTTGGCTTCCACCACACCTGTATAGGCTGGGTTCTCAGGTTGAACAGGAGCTTCGCCGAAATGGCCTTCTTCCTGTGTTCCTTTCGCTTCCACCACACCTGTATAGGCTGGGTTCTCAGGTTGAACAGGAGCTTCGCCAACATGGCCTTCTTCTTGTGTTCCCTTAGCTTCCACTACGCCTGTATAGACTGGATTCTCTGGTTGAACAGGAGCTTCACCGACATGACCTTCTTCTTGTGTACCTTTGGCCGTTACAACTGGAGAAGGATTGGGTTGAGGGGTTGGTTGGGCATCTTCTTTTGTCCCAACAGCAAGAATTTGTGAAACTGGTTCTTTAGTGACCTTGCTTTCAACGACTCTGCGAACTTCTTGTCCATCTACCACACTCACTTCTGTCAATAGGGTCCGCTCCCCATTTTGGCCAGCAGTAAGTACCTTGGTTTGCCCTTTAGCTAATGTAGGATCAGCTTGGTGGACCGTTTCAAATGGCACAGGCTCAGTAGAGACCTCAAGGCTTGGTTTTTCAACTTGAGGAAAGGCTGGAGCGACTTCTGGGGTCACACGCGCTTGTGGTTCCACTGGTAGAATCCCTGTACTTGTTTTGATCGTTCCTTCTACAGAAGTTTTCGTTTCCTGCATAGTCTTTGGCTCTTGTAAGCTCGTCTTTTGGACTGACGGGTAGCGCAGATAGCCAACATAATCATAGCCGTCAATATGAATCACGCCATTTTCAAGATCTTTGCTCGATGTGATCGCAAGATCCTGATTATAGGCGCGCAAGACTTGATTTTGTAGGGCTGCAACTTCAACTGGAAGTAAAAGACTTTGTCCCATGGCTCCAATCAAAAGGACGCCCATGACCTTCTTCCGGTGCTTTTTAGAAAGTAAGAGGACCGCAAATGAAGCTGTGGCTAGACTTAAGCCAAAGAGAGCGATTTCCTGACTTCCTGTTTGGGGAAGAACTGGCTGAGTTGCCTCCTTCTTCTTATAGACTAAATAGAAGGTATCTTCATTTTGGTATTCTTCAGGAATTGCATGAATTACCTGTTTTTTTTCTTCAGCAGTTAGCTCTTCTTCTGTCACATATCCTAAGTGAACGTTTGCAGGTAGGGTCACCTGATCAGCTTTGACAGGACGAGCTCCTAACAGACTTCCTCCAAATAAAAAGGCTCCAATGGCCACTGGACCAACCCCAACGGATAATTTCCGAATCGAATATTTGGTCTTCTTTTCAAAAAATTGTTTTGCTTTTTTCATCCTAAAATTCCTATATAGTAATATTCAAACCTCAGGTCAAAGCCTTATTTTATATGGAGAAGGAAAATAGTTTCCGAAAACAAGGAACTTCCCGAGATTTTTTACCTTCACCTATATTATCTTTTTTCTTCCATTTTAGCAAGCACTAAAACTCAAAAAAATAAACCATTTTCTTTATAGGAAGAAAGCAACACAAAAAAACGCCTCGAAAGGCGTTTGTATCATAGTTCTATTTATAAGGATTGGTACAAATCATTGTATCGTTGACTAGCCGTATCCCATGAGAAGTCACGTGTCATAGCTTGTTCTTGGAGACCATACCAAGCCTGTTTGTCTTTGTAGTAGACAGCCAAAGCTTCATCAACTGCCCAGTTAAACCAATAGCCAGACAAATTATTGAAGCTAAAGCCTGTTCCACTTCCATCAACAACATTATACGGTTGAACCGTATCTCGAAGTCCGCCGACTTCATGCACCAAAGGAAGGGTTCCATAACGCATGGCCATCATTTGAGAAAGACCACACGGTTCAAAGCGGCTTGGCATCAAGAAGACATCTGACGCTGCATAGATTTCTTGGGCCAATTGGACATCAAATGTGATATTAGCTGAAAGTTTATCTGAGTAGGCTTGACCGAACCAAGCAAAGGCATTTTCAAATCCAGGATCCCCTGTACCGAGCAAGACAATCTGAATATCCTTTTGCAAGAGTTGATGCAACTCTTCTACCACAACATCAAAACCTTTTTGGCGTGTCAAACGAGAGACGATCCCAAACAAAGGTACATCATCGCGAACGGGTAGACCGACACGTTCTTGAAGAGCTCGTTTACTAGCTGCTTTACCTGAAAGATCTGAGAGACTGAAGTGATACGTCAGAAGCGGATCAGTTTCAGGATTATATAGATCCGCATCAATCCCGTTAACAATACCGGTCACCTTGCCAGACTCCATCCGAAGGATCTGATCCAAGCCACAACCATATTCAGAAGTCATAATCTCATGTGCATAACTAGGAGATACGGTTGTCACACGGTCAGCATATAGAATGCCGGCTTTCATCCAATTCAGGCAATCATTCCACCGAAGCGTTCCGTCTGCATAGCGTTCAAATCCCACTCCGAATAGATCCCATAACATTCCTGGGTCAAACTGACCTTGGAATTCCAAATTATGGATGGTCAATACTGTCTTAATCCCATGATAAGCTTGAATCCAACGGTATTTCTCCTTAAGCAAGAAAGGAATCATCGCTGTATGGTAATCATGTGCATGAAGAACATCTGGAATGAAGTCAACCCGTTCCATCGTTTCTAAGGCCGCAAGCTGGAAGAAGGCAAAGCGTTCGCCATCATCAAAGTCACCATACACATGGCCTCTAAAGAAATAGTGTTGGTTATCAATAAAGTAAAAGGTGACTCCATCGCGCACAATGCGTTTCACACCAACATATTGACTTCTCCAGCCAACTTTGGTCTCAAAATGCAAGACATCTTCGATTTGATCTCCAAACTTGGCCTCTACCATATCATAGTATGGGAGGATCACGCGCACATCATGACCACTTTTAGCTAAGGATTTAGGAAGAGCGCCAATGACGTCTCCCAACCCCCCTGTTTTAGAAAACGGTGCTCCTTCAGCTGCAACAAATAATAGTTTCATTAGACAATATCCTCTGTAACAATCGTTCCTTTTTTAACCACGACAGGTGCTTCTTCTGTCCCACGAATCGTCACACCAGCAGCCACTTCGGCCCCCTTATCCAGGATGGCATGTTCGACGATTGCATTTTCATGAATTACAACACCAGGGAAAAGAAGACTACTACGGACTTCTGAACCTTGATGAAGGTGTACCCGGCGTGAAACAACAGAGCGTTCAACGGTTCCTTCTACAATACTACCAGAAGCAAATTGGGACAATTTGATATTTGAAGTCTTGGAATAATAAGTCGGCTCTTCATTCTTCACTTTTGTATACACCTTTTGATTTGGTGAAAAGAGCTTCATGAATTTTTGGTTTTCCAACATATCCAAGTTTGCTTGATAATAGGATTCAACTGAGTGAATATTTGCTAGGTAGCCTGTATATTCAAAAGCAAAAGCATTGTATTCCACCGCCAAATCACGCAAGATATAGCGCAATTTTTGTGGGTATTCTTTCTTAGCTTCTTCTTCTATTTTTTCAATCAACCAAGGAGTATCCACAATAAAGACATCTGTTGACATGTTGTATACTTCATCAGGATCCTTGCCATCAAAAAGTTTTTGCTCTGTAACATGGTCTGTTTCATCAATTTCCAAGACAGCATTCACTTCAGAGATATTTTGAAGATGCAACTTTTTATAAACCACTGTAATCGGACGATCAATGGTATTATGAAGGTGGAAAATCTGATTGAGGTCAATATTCATTAATACATCACAGTTCAAAGCAACTGTTTGGTTAGAACCAGACCGTTTCAAGTAGGTCAATAATTGTTGGTAGTATTCTGGCCCTACCGTTGTATTTTCAACTGGAGTATTATAGATTCCGAGGTAATAGTGGCTCAATAAAGTAGACAAGCCCCACTCACGACCTGAACGAATATGGTCAAAGACCGAACTAATATTTTCTTGTTGGAAAATCCCAAAAACACTACGAATACCAGCATTTGCAAGACTAGACAATGGGAAGTCGATTAAGCGGTATTTCCCATCAAACGGTAGGGATGCTACCGGACGATGGCTAGTCAAAGTGGACATATCATGATACCCAACTGTATTTCCTAAAATGGCTGAATATTTATCAATCTTCATCTGTTGCTACCCCCACTTTTTCATTGTAACCGACAACTTGTACTTCCTCTGTTCCATCAATCACGACACCTTCTGCAATGACTGCACCTTCCCCGATAATCGCGCGTTTCACGACAGCTCCTTTACCGATAATGGCATTGCTCATCACGACAGCATCTTCGACAACTGCTCCTTCACGAACTTGAGCTTCTGTTGATAAGATGGAGTGTTTGACTGTACCGTCTACCGAACAACCGTCGACGACAAGAGAATCTTCGACGTGGCCATGTTCCCCAAAGAAGTTCGGTGGAGAAATGAGGTTGCGTGAATAGATTTTCCAGTGACGATCGCGACTATCCAAGGCATTATTTGGATCGATATATTCCATATTGGCTTCCCAAAGAGACTCAATCGTACCAACGTCTTTCCAATAACCATTGAATTCATAAGCATAAACACTTTCGCCTGATTCTAGATAAGTTGGAATGACATTTTTACCGAAGTCTGACATATCGATATCACTCTTTTCAGCAGCAACCAACATATTGCGCAGACGAGCCCAGTCAAAGATGTAAATCCCCATGGAAGCCTTGGTGGATTTTGGTTCAGCTGGTTTTTCTTCAAATTCGACAATCCGATTATTGGCATCTGTATTCATGATTCCAAAACGGCTTGCTTCCTTCAAAGGTACATCTAGGACGGCAACAGTTAAGCTTGCATTATTATCCTTGTGCGCTTGAAGCATATCATCGTAATCCATCTTATAGATGTGGTCCCCAGATAATATCAAGACATATTCCGGATTGATGCTGTCGATATAGTCGATGTTTTGGAGGATGGCATGGCTAGTTCCTTCAAACCAACGATTTCCTTCACTAGCTGAATAAGGTTGGAGAATAGACACACCCGTATTGATTCCATCCAAGCCCCAGCTGGAACCATTCCCAATATGGCTGTTAAGGGCAAGTGGCTGGTACTGTGTAATCACACCAACATTGTGAATTCCTGAGTTGGCACAGTTTGATAGCGCAAAATCGATAATCCGATAGCGCCCACCAAATTGAACCGCAGGTTTTGCGATGTTTTTGGTTAATTTTCCAAGACGTGTTCCTTGCCCACCGGCAAGAATTAAAGCGAGCATTTCATTCTTCATTGACTACTTCCTCTTTTTAAAGCCTGGACTCCCATAGAGTCAACCGATCGTCATTTCTTATCTGATGTTTTAGATTTTGTCTTACGCACCTTGCGTTTTACCTTCCAAATACTAGCTCCTAAAGCCGGCAAAGTAAAGGTCAAGGTTTGTTCATAATCCTTCCACAGTCCCTCTTGAGACTGAACTGTCGGATTGTGCTCTTTCCAGACACCTCCCCATTCTTCTAATTCTGTATTCCAAATTTCTTCATAGACCGCTGATACAGGCACACCAATCGTAAAGTCCTTGCGTTCTACTGGTGCCATATTGAAAACGCACACCAAAAGATCGCCCTTACGATTTTTCCGGACCATAGACAAGACGCTCTGATCCCGGTTATCTGCATCAATAATCTCTAAGCCATCAAAGCTATCATCAATCTCCCACAATTCCTTGTGTTCTTTGTAGAAATGATTGAGCTGAGAAGTGAAACGACGCATCTTCGCATTCATTTCATCCTCTAGATTGCCCCATTCCAATTGCTCTTCTGACTTCCATTCCAAAAATTGACCAAATTCCGAACCCATAAAGAGTAATTTCTTACCTGGATGGCAAATCTGATAGGTCAAAAGGTTACGGAGTCCAGCAAATTGATTGTACCGATCTCCCCACATCTTGTGCATCAAACTCTTCTTGCCATGCACTACTTCATCATGTGAAAACGGAAGAAGGAAATTTTCAGAAAATGCATACATATAACTAAAGGTTACCAGATTAAAGTCAAATTTCCTGTAGACCGGGTCTTCCTCATAGAATCGGAGAATATCATTCATCCAACCCATATTCCATTTATAGTCAAAACCAAGACCACCTTCTTCTTCAGGGCCTGTGACCTTTTGACCAGCAGAACTTTCTTCTGCAATCATCATAACATCTGGGTGTTCGTTCTTGATAATCGCATTCAAACGTCTGAGGAAATGAACCCCTTCATAGTTGAGGTTTCCCCCATCAATATTTGGTGTCCATGGACCGCTATCGTAATCAAGATAGAGCATATTGCTCACGGCATCAACCCGAATTCCATCTAAATGATAGGTGTCAATCCAAAACTTCAAACTAGAAATCAAGAATGATTGTACTTGATTTTTTCCTAAATCGAAGTTCAAAGCTCCCCAACCATAGTTATGGGCCCGATGTTCATCCTGATACTCAAAAGTTGGTGTTCCATCATAATAAGCCAAGGCATCATCATTGATAATGAAATGACCAGGTACCCAATCCACGATAACACCGATATTATTGAGATGACATTCTTCCACGAAGTCTTGAAACTCTTCTGGACTACCATAAGTCTGTTCGAGTGCAAAATAACCCATGAGCTGATATCCCCAGCTCAGTCCCAATGGGTGGGCCATAACTGGCATAAATTCCACGTGAGTGTAGTTCATCTCAACCAGATAAGGAATCAGTTCTTCTTTTAGTTGTTTAAAGGTATAGGAACTGTGATCTTCATTTCGTTTCCACGATCCTGCGTGCACCTCATAGATATTAACAGGTCGTTCCTTAAAACCAAGCTTTTTACGGCGTGCCCTCCAAAGACCATCTTTCCAGTTTTTCTCTGGGATGGTCTTAATAATAGATCCTGTATTGGGTCTCTTTTCCATCCATAACGCTAGAGGATCAATTTTTTGTACCTGATGACCATTTTGTCGCGTCACCAAGTACTTGTATATATCTCCCTCTTTTGCATCGGGACAGAAGACTTCCCAGACGCCTCCTTCATTACGAACCATTGGAATTCTACGGGCTTCCCAATCAGTGAAATCACCAATCAGATCAACAGCCTGTGCATTTGGAGCCCATACACGGAAGGTGTAACCTTCTTGATCTCCTTCGAACTCTTTGTGAGCTCCTAAGTACTCTTGAAGACGGAAATTATCCCCTCTTCCAAACGTCCATAAGTCTGTGCTTCTATCCATAAACTCACCTCTTTATATTTTTGAAAGCGTTTTCTACATGTTTTTATTTTACTATAAAATCACTTAATTTTCAAGCTTATTCCTGTAAAATCATGTAAAATTATCAGGAAAATTTTTGTCATTTTCTATCCCGAACTTTTTCTTTGTTCTCTTCGTTTTCCTCCTAATCTTACTTATGATTATACTATATATCTTAGGGATTTCAAACAAAAAACCGAACAACCCTTCTAATATTTTTATTACTAGCTAGTTGATTACGAATAAAAACAAACATTTCTCTTGTTTCATTAGAAAAAATCATATAAGAAAAGACTAAGACAGAATTGTCTTAGTCTTGTTCGACTCTTAGTCTACATTCACATATTCTTTTGAAAGTTCAAGAACTTCTTCCATTGTTGAACATTCAGTCAGAGCACGGTTAGCGTATTCTTGCATTTTAGCAGTGTCCAATTTCTTCATCAAGCTACGTGTACGAAGGACAGATGTAGCTGACATAGAGAACTCATCCAAGCCCATTCCGACAAGAAGTGGAACAGCAGTTTGGTCACCAGCCATTTCACCACACATACCAGCCCATTTACCTTCAGCGTGAGCCGCTTTGATCACATTGTTGATCAAACGAAGGATAGATGGGTTATATGGTTGGTAAAGGTATGAAACTTGTTCGTTCATACGGTCAGCAGCCATTGTGTATTGGATCAGGTCGTTTGTACCAATTGAGAAGAAATCAACTTCTTTAGCAAATTGGTCAGCAAGCATAGCTGCAGCAGGGATTTCAATCATGATACCTACTTGGATATCATCTGCAACAGCAACCCCTTCAGCAACCAATTTAGCTTTTTCTTCTTCGAGAATTCCTTTAGCCGTACGGAACTCAGTCAACAAAGCAACCATTGGGAACATGATCCGCAATTTACCGTGAACAGATGCACGAAGCAAAGCACGTAATTGTGTACGGAACATTTGGTTACCCGTCTCAGAAATAGAGATACGCAAAGCACGGAAACCTAAGAATGGGTTCATTTCTTTAGGAAGATCGAAGTAAGGGAGTTCTTTATCCCCACCGATATCCATTGTACGAACGACAACAGGTTTACCGTTCATACCTTCAAGAACAGCTTTGTATGCTTCGTATTGATCATCTTCAGTTGGGAAGTCTTGAGAATCCATGTATAAGAATTCTGTACGATAGAGTCCAACAGCTTCTGCACCATTATCGTTTACACCTTCAACGTCTTTAGGTGTACCAATGTTAGCAGCCAATTCGAAATGTTTTCCATCAGCAGTCACTGTTTTCGCATCTTTAAGGAGAGCCCATTCAGCTTTTTGTTTGGCATAAGCTTCACCAGCTGCTTTGAACTCTGCAATTTGTTCTTCAGTAGGGTTGATCACCACTTCACCAGTGATCCCTGAAACAGCTAAAACATCGCCATCTTTGACAAGTTCTGTGATGTTATTTGTACCAAGAACAGCTGCGATTTCAAGTGTACGAGCCATGATAGCTGAGTGACTTGTACGTCCACCGATATTCGTAACAAAAGCTTTTACATACTTTTTGTTCAACTGTGCTGTATCAGATGGAGTCAAGTCATGCGCTACAACGATCGCTTCTTCATTGATAGAAGCAGGGTTTGGCAATTTCTTACCAAGCAAGTTGGCAAGGACACGTTTGGTAACGTCACGAATATCTGCTGCACGTTCTTGCATGTATGGGTTGTCTTCCATACCTTCAAAGATCGCAATGAACATGTCAGTGACTTCTTTTAAACCTGCTTCTGCATTGATTTTTTTCGTACGAATCGTTTCTTTGATCTGACCAACCATTTCAGGGTCAGCGAGAACCATCATATGCGCATCAAAAACTTGCGCTGCTTCTTCACCAAGGCTTGCTACTGCATTCTCCCGAATAAGAGAAAGCTCGTTTTGTGAAGCTTCAAGAGCTGCATCCAAACGAGCTTCTTCTGCACTTGTATCTTCGACTGAAACAGTCTCAAATGATAAGTCTGGTTGAATGAGCAAATATGCCTTAGCAACGGCAACACCGTCAGATGCTGCAATTCCTTTTAGCATTTTTGTCATATTTTAAGCCAATCCTTCTTTAGTCATTGTTTCTGAGATAGCTACGATAGCATCATCAGCGTCAGCACCTTCGGCAGAGATCACAACGTCAGCACCTTGACCAACACCAAGGCTCATAACACCCATGATTGATTTCAAGTTAACTGATTTACCTTTGTATTCAAGAGTGATGTCTGATGCAAATTTACTTGCAGTTTGAACCAACAAAGTTGCTGGACGTGCGTGGATACCTGTTTCTGCCACAATGTGGAAATCTTTAGAAGCCATAATTGGACTCTCCTTTTAAAAAATAGTTTTGAGCTACCTTTTGATAACCCTTACAATTTGGTATTATATCATCTTTTGAAATATTTTTCAAGATTTTTATCACTGACTTACAGAAAAAGACTGCGAAAAATCGCAATTTTAATACATTTTAACGCTATTTCTAGGAATATATGAAACAACCTTTCAATTTTCTACTATTTAAATGGTCAAATTTTCCCTCTATTTTCAATGATTTTATTTTTCAAACCACAGGATATTGATTTATAAGAATATTATTCCTAGTTAAAGATGCTTAGAAACCTATTCCTATCCTCTTTTTTGGAAATACGCATCCTTTACAAACCACAATATATTGTGGTCTAAAAACACCATTCCATATCTTTGCACAATATTTAGTTAAATTTTGTTGACAAGTAACTGGAATTTGTTTATACTGATTACAGATTTATATTTCGATAGGAGAACGGAAAAGAAATGGTAACCATTTATTCAAAAAATAATTGTGTTCAGTGCAAAATGACGAAGCGATTCCTTGATAGCAATCACGTAGAATACCGCGAAATTAACTTAGACGAACAGCCACAATTTGTAGAGCATGTTAAGAGTCTCGGTTTCAACGCTGCTCCAGTTATTCAAACACCAGATGAAGTATTTTCTGGTTTTCAACCAGCTAAGTTGAAAAAACTTTCTTAATAAACACAGTATTTTTCTTGAATAAGGTCTAGCGTTAGCAACCTAACACTAGACTTTTTACTTGTAAAGAGAGGACTTCTCCTCTTCATTTTTTTGAACTAGAAAAGGATTATTATGGGATTAAAATCTCTTGAAGATGTGACGTATTTTCGTCTTAATAATGAAATCAACCGTCCAGTAAACGGCCAAATCATGCTTCATAAGGATAAAGAAGCTTTGGATGCTTTCTTTAAAGAAAATGTTGTACCAAATACTAAAACCTTTGACTCGATTACAGACAAGATTCAGTACCTTCTCGAGCACAATTACATTGAGAGAGCATTTATCGAGAAATACCGTCCTGAATTTTTAGAGGAATTGGCCCAATTTATCAAAGACCAAAACTTCCAATTCAAGTCCTTCATGGCGGCCTATAAATTCTATAACCAATATGCTCTGAAAACAAATGATGGAGAATACTATCTTGAAAGCATGGAAGACCGTGTCTTCTTCAATGCTCTCTATTTTGCAGATGGAAATGAAGCTATCGCGCGAGACATCGCAAACGAAATTATCCACCAACGCTACCAACCAGCTACTCCTTCTTTCTTAAACGCTGGTCGTGCCCGCCGTGGAGAATTGGTTTCATGTTTCTTGATCCAGGTAACCGATGATATGAATGCGATCGGACGTTCCATCAACTCTGCCCTTCAACTTTCACGTATCGGTGGTGGGGTTGGGATTTCTCTCAGCAACCTTCGTGAAGCCGGAGCACCGATCAAAGGGTATGAAGGAGCCGCTTCTGGGGTCGTTCCTGTTATGAAACTCTTTGAAGATAGCTTCTCTTACTCTAACCAATTGGGTCAACGGCAAGGGGCTGGGGTTGTTTACCTCAACGTCTTCCACCCAGACATCATCGCCTTCCTGTCTACTAAGAAAGAAAATGCTGATGAAAAAGTTCGGGTTAAGACTCTCTCACTTGGGGTAGTCGTACCAGACAAGTTCTATGAGTTAGCGCGTAAGAATGAAGAAATGTACCTCTTCAGCCCTTACTCTGTAGAGCGTGAATACGGAGTACCATTTAACTACATCGACATCACTGAAAAATACGATGAGTTGGTTGCTAATCCAAATATCCGCAAGACAAAAATTAAGGCACGTGATTTGGAAACTGAAATTTCTAAATTGCAACAAGAATCTGGTTACCCATATGTAGTTAACATCGATACTGCTAACCGGGCAAACCCTGTTGATGGCAAAATCATCATGAGTAACTTGTGTTCAGAGATCCTCCAGGTTCAAGAGCCAAGCTTGATCAACGATGCTCAAGAATTCATTAAAATGGGGACAGACGTCTCATGTAACCTTGGTTCAACCAACGTGGTTAACATGATGACTTCACCTGATTTTGGACGTTCGATTCGTGCCATGGTCCGTGCCTTGACCTTCGTTACCGATAGTTCTCATATCGTGGCCGTTCCAACAATTGACCACGGGAATAAACTGGCGCATTCGTTCGGACTTGGAGCTATGGGACTTCACAGCTACCTTGCGCAACAATTGATTGAATACGGATCACCTGAGTCTGTTGAGTTCACAAGTATCTACTTCATGCTCATGAACTACTGGACTCTCGTAGAATCAAACAACATCGCGCGTGAACGTGGCGTTACCTTCCACAATTTTGAAAAATCTGACTATGCCAACGGTACTTACTTTGATAAGTACACGACTGGAGAATTTGTACCAAAATCTGATCGCGTCAAAGAACTCTTTAAAGATATCTTCATCCCAAGTGCAGAGGATTGGGCAGAACTGCGTGCTAAAGTTCAAGCAGATGGTCTTTACCACCAAAACCGCTTGGCTGTCGCACCAAATGGATCTATCAGCTACATCAATGACGTCTCTGCTTCTATCCACCCAATTACACAACGGATTGAAGAACGCCAAGAAAAGAAAATCGGGAAGATCTACTACCCTGCAGCTGGTTTATCAACTGCAACCATCCCTTACTACACTTCTGCCTACGACATGGATATGCGAAAAGTCATCGATGTCTATGCTGCTGCAACTGAGCATGTAGATCAAGGTCTTTCACTGACCCTCTTTATGCGTAGCGACATTCCAAAAGGGCTCTACGAATGGAAAACAGAAAACAAACAAACCACTCGTGACTTGTCTATCCTTCGGAACTACGCCTTTAACAAGGGTATCAAGTCTATCTACTACGTTCGTACCTTTACAGATGATGGTGGAGAAGTTGGCGCCAACCAATGTGAAAGCTGTGTCATCTAATCCGCTATCCTAGATAGCTATCAAAAGTCGGTTCGCCGACTTTTTGTGCGGTATTCTATCAATTTATGGTAGAATAGTAACGATTGAATGAATAGAAAAAGAAAGTGATGCAAATGGAAACATACTACAAAGCCATTAACTGGAATGCGATCGAAGATGTCATCGATAAATCGACCTGGGAAAAACTGACAGAGCAATTCTGGTTGGATACACGTATCCCTTTGTCAAACGACTTGGATGACTGGAGAAAGTTATCTAATAAAGAAAAAGACCTAGTTGGTAAAGTCTTTGGGGGATTAACTCTTCTAGATACCATGCAATCTGAAACAGGTGTTCAAGCCCTTCGTGCGGATATTCGTACTCCCCATGAAGAAGCTGTCTTTAACAACATCCAATTCATGGAATCAGTCCATGCTAAGTCTTACTCTTCTATCTTTTCTACTTTGAATACCAAGTCAGAAATCGAAGAGATTTTCGAATGGACAAACACCAATCCTTTCCTTCAAAAGAAGGCAGAAATCATCAACGAAATCTACCTCAATGGGACTCCCCTTGAAAAGAAAGTTGCCAGCGTCTTCCTTGAAACCTTCCTCTTCTACTCTGGTTTCTTCACACCTCTCTACTATCTGGGAAACAACAAATTGGCCAACGTAGCTGAAATCATCAAGTTGATCATTCGGGACGAATCTGTTCACGGAACCTATATCGGCTACAAGTTCCAACTTGGTTTTAATGAATTACCAGAAGAAGAACAAGAGAAACTCAAAGAGTGGATGTATGATCTGCTCTACACCCTCTATGAAAACGAAGAAGGCTACACAGAGAGCCTCTATGACGGTGTGGGCTGGACAGAGGAAGTCAAGACCTTCCTTCGCTACAATGCTAATAAAGCCCTCATGAACTTGGGACAAGATCCACTTTTCCCAGACTCAGCAGATGATGTCAACCCAATCGTCATGAACGGAATCTCAACCGGTACATCCAACCACGACTTCTTCTCTCAAGTCGGAAATGGTTATCTTCTCGGTGAAGTAGAAGCCATGCAGGATGACGATTACAATTACGGACTATAAGAAGAAAAACCTTTCCAGACGGAAAGGTTTTTTTGTAGATATTTTTTGAGAATGATCGCTTAGGACTTGTAAAGACCGTAAAAATAAGAATTAAAGTATTCCTGAAAAAATATAATTGACATCTAATTTTCAGAAACATTCAAATAGATACTGGAAATTTCCGCCGTGAGAAAAGTGCCTGAGACTTAATAGTCTCAGGCACTCGGAATTCTTGAGACCTTAGTCTCAAGAATTAGTCATGGAACTTCGTAGAAGTTCGCTGACGTCCGTACTCACCTAAGGAAATTTTATCAGTAGTCTTTTAAATTCAATCTGATACTTACCCTAAGGTATTTCTATTCTTTCTTACAATTTACCTGCTACGGCATCCAACAATTCTTGGATTTTCGCTTGGTTGCTTCCTCCTGCCATGGCCATGTCTGGTTTACCACCACCACGTCCATCGACGATTGGAGCCAATTCTTTGATCACATTACCTGCATGCACTTCTTTTGTCTTGCTGGCTACAAGGACGTTCACCTTGTCACCGATGGCTGCAACAAGAACAAGCACATCAGAGTAGTCTTTTTGTTTCCAGTTATCGGCAAATGTACGAAGGGCACCTGCATCTGATACAGAAACTTGGCTGGCAATGTAACGGTGTCCGTTTGCTTCTTGAACATTCTTGAAGACATCACCTGCTGCCGCTGCTGCTGCTTTTTCCTTCAATTCTGCATTTTCTTTTTGCAATTGACGGAGTTGTTCTTGAAGGCCTTCCACCTTGTGAGGGACTTTCTTAAGTTGAGGTGCTTTCAAGGTTGCTGCGACTGCTTTCAGAGCATCTTCTTGTTCACGGTAAGCTTCGAAGGCTTCCTTACCAGTCACTGCCAAGATACGACGAGTTCCTGATCCGATCCCTTCTTCTTTGACAATCTTGAAGAGACCAATTTCAGAAGTGTTGCCTACGTGAGTACCACCACAAAGCTCAACAGAGTAATCACCGATAGTGACAACACGGACTTCTTTACCGTATTTTTCACCAAAGAGGGCCATGGCTCCCATTTCTTTAGCAGTATCAATATCTGTTTCAATCGTTTCGACTGCGATCGCTTCCCAAATCTTTTCATTGACTTGTTGTTCAATAGCGCGCAATTCTTCAGGAGTTACGGCTTGGAAGTGAGTGAAGTCAAAGCGAAGGAATTCTACCTCGTTGAGAGATCCTGCTTGGGTTGCGTGGTTACCAAGGATATTGTGAAGAGCCGCATGGAGCAAGTGAGTGGCTGTGTGGTTCTTCATGACACGATGACGACGATTGGTATCAATAGCCAAGGTGTATTCTTGGTTCAAGGCAAGAGGGGCAAGAACTTCAACAGTATGAAGTGGTTGTCCATTTGGTGCTTTTTGAACATCTTTTACTGTAGCAACGACATTTCCTGCAGCATCCAAGATTTGACCATGGTCCGCAACTTGTCCACCCATTTCAGCGTAGAATGGAGTTTCTGCAAAGATCAGTGATGCAGTCCCTTCAGATACAGCTTCTACTTCTGCATTGTCCGCTACGATAGCCACCAACTTAGAAGGCAATTGGCTGGCATTGTAGTTGAAGCTACTTTCAACTGTAATGTTTTGAAGGGTTTCATTTTGCATCCCCATGGATCCACCTTTGACAGCAGATGCACGCGCCCGTTCTTGTTGTTCCTTCATAGCTACTTCAAAACCGTCACGATCGACTGTCATTCCAGCTTCTTCAGCGATTTCTTCTGTCAATTCTACTGGGAATCCGTATGTATCATAAAGTTTAAAGACATCTTGACCAGCAATCACTGTTTGACCTTTGGATTTCAAGTCTTCAACGATGGTTTGGGCAAAGTGTTGACCAGAATTCAAAGTACGAGCAAATGACTCTTCTTCACTCTTGATGATTTTTTCGATAAAGTCTTGTTTTTCAAGTACTTCTGGGTAGTAGCTTTCCATGATCTTCCCAACAGTTGGAACCAATTTATACAAGAAGGTTCCTTCAATCCCCAATTTTTGACCATGCATGGAAGCACGACGGAGGAGACGACGAAGAACGTAGCCGCGTCCTTCATTACCAGGAAGAGCTCCATCTCCAATCGCAAATGAAAGCGAACGAATGTGGTCAGCAATCACCTTGAAGCTCATGTTATCGCCATCTGGATCATAGGTTTTACCAGACATCTTTTCTACTTCACGGATGATTGGCATGAAGAGGTCTGTTTCAAAGTTGGTCTTCGCTCCTTGAATGACAGCTACCAAACGTTCCAAACCTGCGCCCGTATCAATGTTCTTGTGTGGCAATTCCTTGTATTCGCTACGAGGAACAGCAGGGTCAGCGTTAAATTGTGACAAGACAATGTTCCAAATTTCGATGTAACGGTCGTTTTCGATATCTTCTGCAAGCAGACGAAGACCGATATTTTCAGGGTCAAAGGCTTCTCCACGGTCAAAGAAGATTTCTGTATCTGGTCCAGAAGGTCCCGCACCGATTTCCCAGAAGTTGTCTTCGATTGGAATCAAGTGACTTGGATCCACACCAACAGCAATCCAACGGTTGTATGAATCCTTGTCGTCAGGGTAATAGGTCATGTAAAGTTTGTCTTTGGGGAAGTCAAACCATTCCGGACTTGTCAAAAGCTCATAAGCCCACGTAATGGCTTCATCACGGAAGTAATCTCCGATAGAGAAGTTCCCCAACATTTCAAACATGGTATGGTGACGAGCAGTCTTCCCTACGTTTTCGATATCGTTGGTACGGATAGCTTTTTGAGCATTGGTAATCCGTGGATTTTCAGGTTTGATGGTTCCATCGAAGTATTTCTTAAGAGTGGCAACCCCTGAGTTGATCCATAAAAGCGTTGGGTCGTTTACAGGAACCAAGCTAACAGATGGTTCTACAGAGTGGCCTTTGCTTGCCCAGAAATCAAGCCACATTTGACGGACTTGTGCACTAGATAATTGTTTCATATTTGTCTCCTAATTTTTTAAGCTTAATTTGCGCCAGCTTCTAACATTTCGACATAATCGATAGCGACACAAAGTGAGATGACTAAATCAGCGTATTCATCCTCATACACCGATACTTGGTAGGTAGAGGTTAGATGAAAGAGTTCCTTGCTAATCTCAGCGACGATTTGATCCCGATCATCGAATAATTTGAATTCTAGGTCCCAGATATTTCCTTGTACCCGCAGTCCCAAATCTTCGATATCGTATTTATCCCTGAAGAGCGTCAGCTTTTTATGGATAAAAAAGCGGTCCCCATCCTTCAACTCAACCACAAACTTAGGAAGAAGGCTGATTGGTTTTTTAGTAATGTGGCTCACTTCTTGTCCATTCTTATCATAGATGGTAAAAGTCTTGGGAATCTTAAGAAAGGATCCTTCAACCTGGTATTCAACATTACCCAACTCATCTTTGATATCGAACCGCTCGCCACCCAATCGAAATTTTTGTTTCACTTGATAGGTCCGCATCTTTTGATCTCCTTTAAAAAGCTCCAGACAACTGCCCATAAACAAAAGACAAGCCACTAAACGAAGGGCGAAAAACCGCGGTACCACCTTCATTCAATGAACTTGTCATTCTTATTTTCATATGCAATTGTCTCAGCTGAGTAGCAAAATCATTTCTCTTCCATGGCTCGCACCCCCGCCACTTCTCTGATTCCGAGTAACAATGATTCATTCTCAACTATTTCATTATACAAGTTCCAAAAGGAACCGTCAACTATTTTTTAGATGATGAGCTACTATCACTTGTTTCAACACCGATATTTTGCAAATATTGGTTAAATGTTGATTTGAAAGCATCATCTTTGACCTTGATATTGGCATTGGTCATCGCTTTTGCAATAACGCTACGGATGAAATTGGTATCTTGCTTACGACCGTCAACAATGATCTCTTTCAAACGTTTTTCGTATTTCTTCCAGTCAGAACCTTTTTCTGTCTTCTTATTCAATTTGACAATATAGTAGCTCGCAGAATAGTTTTGACCGGCTGAAACTGTGATCACATCTGAAATCCCATTTTCATCCAACTTAAAGGCAGCTTCTTTGACTTGAGATGGGATATCTGCTGTTCCTGAATCGAACTTGACTTCACCACCTTTGTCTTTTGTAGCAGTATCTGTTGAATTGTCTTTGGCGATTTGGGCAAAGTCTGCACCTTCTGCTTTAGCTGCTTCCAACACTTCTTTTGCTTTATCTTCTGAATCCAACTTGATAATTTGTGCTGTTACTTCTGGTGTGTAAGATTCAAAAGCCGCCTTGTAGTCAGACTCTTTGATATCTTTCTTAGCAGCTTGGTTGACTGCATATTCCAACAACATATTGCTACGGATTTGTTTCTTCGCTGTTTCTTCCGTCAAGCCTTGTTGCGCCAAGTAAGCATCGAATTGCTTGCCTAATTGTTTCTTTTGTTTAGCCAATTCTTTATCGACTTCTTTATCAGAAACTTTTGATCCATATTCTTTTTCAAAGACTTTATTGATGGTCATTTGGAAAAGAACTTGTTGAGCACCTTGGTTGTTTTTGATTTCATTATAGAAATCAGAAACTGTAATCGTGTCCCCTTTCATGGTCACGATATCTTTGTTTGTGCCATTGGCACACGCTGCTAGTGTTACGACTGATAGCAAGGTCACAGCACCTGCTACAAGTTTTTTCTTCATGAAAATTATTCTCCGTTCCTTTTTAAACTTCTTCTATTTTACCACAAATTAGAGAGAATACCTTAAATTTACCTAAAAAGAGCTAGGATCTGGCAAGGTTACCGTCTCTGCATTTTTCCGAATCATCAAAATACCATCTCCAAGTGGCACCAAACTAGCGGTCAAATCTGGATGATTGAGAGTCGCATGAAAGAGGTTCTGAAGCCCCCGGTAAATGGTTCGTTGCCCACGACGCACTTCCATGATGTCCTTAGCAACATCTCCTCCTTGGAAAATATCATCCAATACCACGACTCCCCCAACCTCTAAGAGTTCGAGAATTCGTGGCAAAAAGACGATGTACTTAGACTTAGCAGAGTCCATAAAGACAAAGTCATAGGTCTCTGTTAAATCCTGCAAGACATCTACTGCATCTCCTTCAAGCAAGGTGATTTGTTTTCTCTGATCGTATTTAGCCAGATTTTCCTTGGCAAAGCCAATCATCTCTTCATTCCGATCAATAGTGGTAATTTGTGCATCGGGAGCATTTTCGGCCATTAAGAGCGCTGAAAATCCAATTGCTGTCCCAATTTCCAGAATTTTCTTTGGTTGTAGGGCTTGCAGGAGTAGTCTAAAGTAAGCTACCGTTTCATGCGGAATAATCGGAATATTTTCCTTGCGGGCGAATGCTTCTAACTCCTCCAAGGCACCTGCTACCGGTTTTTGACGCGTGCGCATAAAGTCAACGATCTCGTCTTTAACCACTGGCCGGCGCATATTGTGGTTGGCATTTTTACTATAAGACTCTACCATCTTATGCGAGTCCTAATTTTTCTACTAGGGCTTCAAATTCATTCAACCGACGTTCAAAGACCGCAAAGGCTGCGTCCAAGTAGTCTTCTTTTTCCATATCCACACCTGCTTTGCGGATGACATTGAGTGGATAATCAGAATTTCCAGCTTTCAAGTAGTCGATATATTTATCACGATCTTCTTGTGTTCCATGAACAATCTTTTCAGCTAAGGCTGAAGCTGCTGCAAAACCTGTTGAATATTGGAAGACATAGTAGTTATAGTAGAAGTGAGGAATCCGAGCCCATTCATATTGGATCTCAGGGTTGTCTTCTTTTGAAAGACCATAGTATTTTTCATTGAGCTCTGCATAGAGGTTGTTTAAGAACTCACTAGTCAAAACGGTACCTTCTTGGTCTGCTTTATGGATGGCATGCTCAAATTCAGCAAACTGCGTTTGACGGAAGACGGTTCCACGGAAGCCATCCAAGAAGTGATTCAAAATAGCAAAGCGAGTTGCATCGTCTTCTACTTCTCCTAACAGACGTTCGGTCAGGATATTCTCATTGGTTGTAGAGGCGATTTCAGCAAGGAAGATGGAATAGTCCCCATAGACATAAGGCTGGGTTTCACGGGTATAGCTAGAATGCATACTGTGACCAGTTTCATGCACCAGGGTGAAGAGATTATCCAATGTATCTTGCCAGTTCAACAACATGAAGGCATTGGTATCATAAGAACCACCTGAATAAGCACCTGAGCGTTTTCCTTGGTTGACATGCACATCAATCCACCGTTCGCTGAAGGCTCGTTTTACACGAGAAAGGTAGTCCTCACCCAAAACAGCCAAGACTTCTTCTGCTTTGGCCAATGATTCTTCATAGGTAAACTTGTAGTCTGTATCGGATAATGGCGTATACATATCGTACATCTTCAAGTCTGAAATTCCAAGAATTTTTGAACGCAATTGTACATAGCGTTGCAAGAGTGGCAAATGTTTGTTCACAGCTGCTACCAAGCTATCATAAACACTTTCTGGTACAAAGTTTTCAGAAAGGGCCGCTTCACGGGCAGATGAGAATTTGCGAACTTTGGCATTGAAGTTGTGAACTTTCACATTGGTTTGCAAGGTTTTAGCATAGGTATGTTGGTACTGTTCATAAACCTTGTAGAGGCCTTCGTAAGCTTCTTTACGAACGGCACGATCTTTTGATTCTACCAAAGAAATATAGTTTCCATGGGTTAATTGAACTTCTTCGCCCTTGTCATCATGTACAGTTGGGAAAACAATATCTGCATTGTCCAAGATTTCAAAAGTTTCACCACCTGCCGCAAAGATCTCACCAGCTCCTGCAAGTAATTCCTCTTCTTTTTGAGACAAGACATGTTCTTTTTTCTCTAGCAAACGATCAAAATAATGACCATATTGTTCCAAGGCTGGAACTTCACTCACAAAGGCCTTGTATTGCTCATCCGTAATGGCCATGAATTCAGGCTCATAGAAGGCAAAGGTTTCACCTAACAAGCTATAAAGAGACATCCCTTTTGATTGGTACTCTTGGTATTTAGCCACTCGTGTGTCTTGGTCATTTTTCATATGAGCATAGACGTAGACCTTTTCTAAACGACGGCTCAATTCCAAATATGCATTGGTTGTATCCAACAGTGTTTGCGCTGAATCCAACAAATGACCAGCATAGTGGCTTGCTGCTTTAATATCTGCAGCTAAGCTTGCTGCTTCTTCTTCCCAAGCTTGATCTGTCGCAAAAATTGTCGACAAATCCCATTGGTATTTTTCATCAATTTCATTACGTTGTTTTACCATTTCGATTAATCCTCCAATGGTACTATTTTAGCATAAAAATGAACATTTCGGGAGGATTTCTATCTTAGAAAGTTAGCTTTTCTGTTGAGCATAAAAACGTGGGGGATAAAGGATCTGAACGGGTTGGATCCCTTGCGACTGATAATAGGTCATAAATTGCTGGTAGTAACCTTCTACATCCTCTTTAATTTGGAGCAAGTTCTGTGAAAGGATCGGACGACAAAGAGGATAAAAGAAATCCAGCCCCAGTTCCATCAGATGGTGTCCCTGCATATAGAGTTCTTCCTGAAGCTTCAGCCACTTTGGATGACGATAAAAGAGTTGCTGCTGTATATACGTTAAAAATGTACGATCGAGCTCGACTGCCATTTGCTGCATGGGTTGCGAAAGATAAGGGGTCCGTAAGACTTCCAGTAAAGACCTTTGGCCAAAAGGGAAAATTTCTGTTTGATAATGCAATCGCCCTCGTAAATCCTCATGGATGAGGTATTGTAGACGTAGCTCTTTCTTTGTCAGATCCAATTCCCAAAGATGGAACCCTCGATTCTGACTAAAATAAAGAAAGCCAGCCTGCAGCTTTGTTAGTCTTTCCTTGAGCCACAACTTTTTACCAAGTAACCAATAGACATGGTAACCGTTGGATCGATAAGCATCGCTCCTCTCCTTCAAGCGTTCTAAAGATAAGGAGCTGCACTGCACTTCCAAAGCTAAGTTCTTGTCTACTACCAAAAGATCGGCAATTTGTTGAAAGTCTGCTAAATAACTTTCTACCTCTGTATGAGATTCCTTAGAGGCCCAATCATAAAGACAAGCTTTTAATTCCAGATGTTCAAAACTCTCAGCTTCGTGATGATAGGGACAATGCTGTAATTTTATATGAGCAAAATGAGCCCGTAGAACCGAGCCATTTTTTAGACGCACTGGACTATGACAAGCCAAGCAATAGAAGGGACCTTCTGTCACAGCTGGGATCTCTTCCATACAGTTCCACCGCTTTTGATTGTTATCCATGGCAATAAACATAGGCCCACCTCCTCATCTATATCATTCGAAAAAAAATAAGAAAAAGGCTGGAAATTCCAACCTTTTCTTCCTTTTATTCTTCAGAATCTGAATCTGAATCATCACTGTCGTCATCTGCAACAGGAGATTTACTCAATTCTTTCTGCATATCTTTCATTTCTTTACGAGTACTTTCCAACTCTTCTCGAGCATCTTTCAAGCTTTCGATCAAAGCTTCACGGTCTTCTTTAGGAACGACTGTGCTATCTGAACCGATGCTTTCCAAGCCTTCATTAAAGATATCTTTTTGGTTTTCCAATTCTTGCTTCAAGGCGCTAACAGTTGCATCGTATTGCTCTTTTGCAGAACCTGTCACAGACTTACCTGCTTCTTCGGTAAGTGAAACAGATTGATCCATTAATTTTGCAAACAACTTTTTGAAGTCCCCAACAGTTTTTGCTTTACTGATTTCAGCATCTGTTAAGAGTTTAGAAGATGAAGTCTCTTCTGAATCTGTTGAAGTATCCTTACTTTTTGAAGTGTTGTCAGATTTGCTCGTCACTTTAGTAGTTGATTGACTATTTGAAGTTTCCTTCTTTGTGTCTTGTTTGTTTGAACAAGCAGCTAGGGAAACAATCGTCAAAAGAGCAGCTGTCGATAAGATCATTTTTTTCATAAAATGGTCTCCTTTATATTTATTTTACCTCATTCTACCATCGAATACTTTGACTGTCAAATTAATCACTAGTTCTTAATAATAGCAAAAATGTTGGACAAAACACTGTGAAATCAGTGTTTCTGTCCAACTCCTCGATGATTCGTCATACAATTGTAACAATTTCGTTAGTCTACTTTGCCACCAAAAAGTCCGTGAGCTTTCCCTTGGGGCATTTTTAAGGCAAAGCTCAGCAAAAAGACGATCCCTACAACCCCTGCTAAAAAGAAACTCATGACTTGGTAACCACCTCTTTCAATACAGAGGGCTGCGAGAGGTTGTAAAAGAATGGTTCCTAAATAACGAGCTCCTTGGACAATGGCCATGGCAAGAACCAAGTCTTTACCATTCACCTGTTGGGCAATAAACCGTAAGGAGACCATAATCAAAACCATCCCTGTTGTATGCTTGGCTAAGAGAGTCATTATCACTTTTAAGAAGACAGGACTTGGAAGAGCATAGACGGCATATTGAGCAAAAATAATTCCGATTGGAAGAGCGATCAAAACCCGTAAAGGCCAGTGGTCCATGAATCGATCAGAGAAAAAGATCAAGGGGGCTTCCACTACGACGGAGATAGCTACAACCGTAGAGGCAATATGGACTGGTAGACCACTATCCATGAGTAGCTCAGGAATATAGGTATGACCAATATTTCCAACACCTGAAGCCAAGCCAATCAAAATGATAAAGAAGAGATAAGGTCCATTGTGAAGAAGAGGACGAATAGAGACAGGGTGTTTTTCCTTTTCTACGACTGTCTCTTTTTTCTTCATTCGAACCGCACTTAGGCAGAAGAGACTCAATACAATGGTGATCAAAACCGTATAATAGACAGCTTGGGGGCTAAACTGATGATAGACCCAGCCGGCTATTTGAACACCGACCGAGTAGCCAATGGTTCCCCAAACGCGAATCTTCCCAAAAGCGTATGGACTTTGCGTTGCAAATACTTCCATCATGGGAGCTGTCCCATTCAAACAGACTAGAACAATCCCATAAAAAACGGTCAGCCAAAAGAGATTGGGGGCCAAAAGAAAACCTAGGACACCACCAATGATCACACTCAGACTGAGAGTCGTCATTTTTACGATTCCAAATCGCTCATTGATATACCCAAAAAAGGGTTGGGCTACCATGGATAAGAAAAAGGCAACCGATACCAAGGTCGACACTTGAGTTGCACTATAGTGCTTTCCCATCAAATAGACGGAAATAAGGGTCGTAAAGAGAGATGTGGACATAAAATAAAAACTATAGAGCAGCATATACGCTGCATAAGAATTTCGGAATTTTTTCATATGAATCCTTTCTAAAAATATCGGAATGAGACAATGACAAAACCCAACTGACAATCAGTTAGGTTTTATTTTATTCTTTATTATAGCGCTTTTGAGCCTCTTTTTTGCGTCTCTCACGACTTTGTTTTTCAATCGAGAGAATGATGACAAGAATGAGAATCGGAATCAAAATCAGGAAGTGATCCAGCGAAAGCCATTTACTGTGCTTAGCCGTTGTCTTTTTCCCACTTGCTGTTTCTTTGACAAGCTCTGGCTTGGCTCCTTCTTCCACCTTCATATCATCTCGGATACCTTCAGACAACGTGTAGAGATCATTATCTACTGTCAGATAGCCATCTTTTACCGCAAGGGTCGGTTCTTTAGCCCCTTTTTTAACCGTTGCATAGAAGGGTTTTTCAAGTGTATAGGTCTTGCCGTCAATCTTCTGGACACCTGCATCTAACAATTTTTTATAGCCAAAATCTTTATAGGCTTTTTCGATCAAGGCATTGCCAAACGGATGGCGGTAATATTCCCCATCTTGGTCTGCCCAATCTCCAACCCCCATAATCACAGCAATTAAGCGCTGATTGCCCCGTTTGATGGTCGCGATATAGTTGAAAGCTCCACGAGGGCTTGAACCAGTTTTCAAACCATCCACACCTTTCAAGGCATACTTGGCTCCTGGCAATGAATAATTGTAGGTATCAAAGGTTTCCTCATATGGAGTCCCTTTTTTGACCGTGACTTGTGCTTGATTGGTATAGTTTAAAATATCTGGGTATTGATTAATAAAATGATAAACCAGAATTCCTAAATCACGCGCAGTTGTCTGGTTGGCCGCATCATTTGGATAATTGTTTACCTGATAGTAGCCTTGCAAGGTGGAGATGGCCGCCCCACTCGGGTTATTCCAGACCGTGTTGGTCATCCCTAATTTCTTAGCCTTGGCATTCATGCGCTCGATAAAGGCATCTGGATCATTGTTGGACATAAGATTGGCCAACATGAGGGTCGATACATTTGAGGATGGAACCACTGTCATGGTAATCAACTCAGGAATTGTGTAGTCTACCCCAGCAACAATATTATTGTTGGAGATCTCATAGATCTTTCCGATCGCTTGGTCTGAAGCGGTCGCCTTGATCACTGTATCCTTACTGATCTTGCCATTTGCCATATCTTCAAACAAGAGATAGAGCGTCATGAGCTTACTCATGCTGGCAGGATCTCTGACTTCATCGATATTGTCTTTCCAAAGAACATTGCCCGTATTTCCGTCAATAATAAGCGAAGAATGTGGACGGTTAATGGCTTGGACATTGTCATTTGGATACATCTTTTGCGCCATATCCACCAATTCATCCGCACTCGCTAGAATTGGCTGGCATAAGAGACTCAGAAGGAGGCAAATATGGATCAAATATTTTTTTATCATAAACTTTTCCTTTATAACAGACTAATCAGCTGGAGGCTAAAATAAGCTTCTAGCCCTCATGCCCTTTCCTCTTGTCTCCCAGTAGATGAAAAGAGCTAATCCCAGCAGATAATTACTTGTATTGTACCATATTTTGAAGCAGAAAAAAACCTATCTGGCCCGAATAAATCGGCGATAGGTCCTGTTTTTTATCGACTTAACAAGCTCAAGGCTTCCTTATCCGCAATAATGGTCACATTTGGATGTCCTTGAAGGGCACTAGCTGGCACTTTTTCTGTCCTTTCACCCTCTACTGTACCTTTGATTGCTTGGGCTTTTGATTCCCCATAGGCAAACAAGACAATCGATTTCGCTGCTAAGATATTAGCAATTCCCATCGAAATGGCTTGGGTTGGTACATCTTCGATCTTATCAAAGAAACGAGAATTAGCCTCAATGGTAGAGTCATCCAACTGAACTAAGTGGGTCTGACTATCAAAGGATGTCCCTGGCTCATTAAAACCGATATGCCCATTGCGTCCGATTCCCAAGATTTGTAGGTCCACTGGATGGTCTTCGAGTATTTTGTTATAACGGATCACTTCCTGATCGGCAGATTCTTCTACACCTGATGGGAGATAACTTTCTTTGAATGGTTTGGCATCAAAGAGGTTTTTCTCCATAAAATACCGATAAGATTGAGGATCATCTCCCGTCAACCCTACGTATTCATCTAAGTTCACACTGATTAGATTAGACAAATCCAAATCACTTTCACGAATTTGTTTATAAAACTCAAGGGGACTGCTTCCAGTCGCAAGACCTAAGGTTTGCGCACCTTCCTTTAAGGTTTCTTTTAATATATCAAAGGCAACTTTTCCACCCTCAATTTGGTCCTTTACTTCAATAATGTTCATTGGATAGACCTCCTATTTCTCTATGCTTTTATTATATGGTATAGACCAATTTTTGTCAAGTGAAACCGTTATCTTTTTCTGGCATTTTTTTCATTTTCAAGTCGATTCATGATATAATGAAAGGTATGATTGTATCACTATTATTCATCATTTTTTTGATCGGACTCCTTGTCTTTCTCTTATCTTTCTTGATTCATCAAAGAAAGATTCTCAAGGTCCTGATCTTTTTGATGGGAATCTGCCTGATGCTCTTAGCTGTCGGGACTACCATCTATCTACTCACAAATTTATTATAAAAGGAGCGCAAATGAATACCAACGACTTTGACTTTGATTTGCCTGAAGAACTGATTGCCCAAACCCCTCTTGAAAAGCGCGATGCCTCTAAACTCTTGATCCTTGATCGAAAAACAGGGCAATTCCAAGACCGTCATTTTGATGCAATTTTGGATGAATTAGAGCCAGGAGATGCTCTTGTCATGAACAATACGCGCGTTCTACCTGCCCGTCTTCATGGAGTCAAACCAGAAACAGGTGGTCACGTCGAATTCCTTCTCCTTAAAAATACTCAAGATGACTGTTGGGAAGTCTTGGCAAAACCCGCAAAACGCTTAAAGGTAGGGGCTACAGTCAGCTTTGGAGATGGTCGTTTGACCGCAACCGTTGAGGAAGAATTAGAGCACGGAGGCCGCATCGTTCGCTTCCACTACCAAGGGATCTTTTTAGAAGTTTTGGAAAGCCTTGGTGAAATGCCACTTCCTCCCTATATTCACGAAAAGCTTGCTGACCGCGAGCGCTACCAAACTGTTTACGCCAAAGAAAATGGTTCTGCTGCAGCTCCAACGGCAGGTCTTCATTTCACCCAAGAATTGCTCCAAAAGATTGAAGCAAAAGGGGTTCACCTGGTCTATTTGACCCTTCATGTAGGCCTAGGAACCTTCCGTCCAGTATCCGTGGACAATCTTGAAGACCATGAGATGCACTCTGAATTCTACCAACTTTCTGAAGAAGCTGCTGCGACCCTTCGTCAGGTAAAAGCTGCAGGAAAACGCATCGTGGCCGTCGGAACGACTTCTATTCGAACCCTTGAAACGATTGGCAATAAATTTGATGGAGACATCCAAGCCGATTCCGGCTGGACCAATATCTTTATCAAACCAGGTTATGAATGGAAAGTCGTCGATGCCTTTTCAACCAACTTCCACCTTCCAAAATCAACTCTAGTCATGTTGGTTTCTGCCTTTGCTGGCCGTGAATTAACCCTCGAAGCCTACCACCATGCGATTCAAGAACGCTACCGGTTCTTCAGTTTCGGGGATGCTATGTTCATCAAGTAAAGGAGTCTCTCATGAATAAAATTGAAAGCCGCCATCGCTTGATCCGCTCGATCATTTCTGAGCGTAGGATTCATACCCAACAAGAACTCCAGGAAGCCTTAGAAGCCAATGGTGTTCTCGTTACCCAGTCCACCCTTTCACGGGATGTCAAATCCTTGAATCTGGTAAAAATTAACGAGGGGGATAGTTCCTACTATGCCATGAACACCATCGCTCCTTCCCGTTGGGAAAAACGCCTGCGGATGTATATGGAAGATGCCTTAGTCATGTTGCGGCCGGTTCAAAACCAGGTCGTTGTAAAAACTCTTCCAGGTCTGGCCCAATCCTTTGGAGCAATCTTAGATGCACTGGAACTCCAAGAAATTGTAGCTACCATCTGTGGAGACGATGTCTGTTTAGTCATCTGCGAAGACAACCAAGGAGCTTTGGATTGCTTTGAAAAATTAAAAGAATTCACCCCACCCTTCTTCTTTAGTAAATAAAAAGAGAGTGGGACAGAAATCGGTAATTCGTTAGAATTCGATTTCGTCGTCCCACCTCCGCACAGTTGAGTAGGGCTGTAAAAGCTGATGAAATCAGCGTAGTAGAGCCCACTCAACCACTGCGTCTTGCTCGACAATCCAAAAATAATTGAGAGGCTAGGACTT